>SFCY01000093.1 GCA_004558865.1 Bacteroidales bacterium | reverse complement strand
GAAAGTGGTCTTTCCTGCTCCCATCTTGCCGTAGAAGGCGTAGACGCGGCCGGAACCCATGTTTTGAATAAACGTTTTGGCAGCTTCGCGGATGCTGTCGAGTGTAAAATTGATGGTCATAGTCTATTTGTCAAAGCATCATACACGCGGGCATGATGCGCATGTTTCTGATTTGTAATGTTGGAATAACTCTGTTGTACATGTTGACCCACTGCGTTGGCAAGGCCATCGGCATTAGGAAGTCCTCTTCCTTCCCCTCATCGTGACGAGAGGAATGAGCATTTCCTCCATGCTGATGCCTCCATGCTGGAACGTATCCTTATAGTAGGACACGTAGTAGTTGTAGTTGTTGGGATAAGCGAAGAAGCTGTCACCCGTGGCGAAGACATAGCTCGTGCTGATGTTGGGCGCGGGAAGGAAGGCAGCCTTGGGGTCGTGGATGGCAAAGAGCTCCTTGGCGCTGTAGCTCAGGCTGCGACCCAACTTATAGCGCAGGTTGGTGTTGGTGTTGCGGTCTCCGATGATCTTGACGGGCTTCTGCACGCGTATGGAGCCGTGGTCGGTGGTGAGGACCACTTGGAAGGGACTCTCAGATAGGATCCTGAACAGGTCGGCGAGGATGCTGTGGCGAAACCACGAGAGCGTGATGCTGCGGTAGGCGCTCTCGTTGTTGGCCAACTCGCGCACCATCTTCGACTCCGTACGGGCATGTGAGAGCATATCGATGAAGTTGACCACCAACACATTGAGGCTATTGTCCTTGAGTTCGTCCAACCGCTCTATATAACGCTCGGAACCTACAGTGTTGTTGATTTTATAATAGGAGTAGGTGTCGTGGCGGCGATAACGGTCGATTTGCGTTTGGATGAGCGGTCCCTCATTGAGGTTCTTGCCCTCCTCCTCGTCCTCGTCCACCCAGAGTTCGGGAAACATCTTGGCAATCTTCTCTGGCATGAGTCCACTGAAGATGGCATTTCGGGCATACTGGGTGGCTGTGGGAAGGATGCTGACATACATCTCCTCGTCGATGTCGAAGAGGTCGCCTATCTCCTGGGCCAGCACGCGCCACTGGTCGTAGCGGAAGTTGTCGATGACAATGAGGAAAACCTTCTCGCCCCGGTCGAGCATGGGGAAGATGCGGTTGCGGAAGATGTCGGGACTCATCAGCGGCAGAGTCTCCGACTCGGGCTTGGCTCCCTTGGCACGGGCCTGCATCCAACCCAAGTAGTTGGCCTTGACATATTTGGCAAACCCCGCGTCGGCCTCTTCTTTCTGCATGCGCAGCACGTCGGTCATCTGGCTTTCGGTGGAGCTGAGTTCCAGTTCCCAATGGATGAGCCGCCGGTAGACGCGCTTCCAATCGTCGAGGGTGCGGGCTGAGTCAATGCTCATCGTGATGTCCTGGTAGCTCTGCTGATAGCCAGTCTGCGTAACCTCGGTGACGATTTCCTTTCGGTGGATGTTCTTCTTCAGCGTAAGGAGAATCTGGATGGGGTTGACAGGCTTGATGAGGTAGTCGGCAATCTTGGATCCGATGGCTTGGTCCATGATGTTCTCCTCCTCGCTCTTCGTCACCATGACGATGGGCGTGGCCGGCTGAATCTCCTTGATGCGCTGCAGGGTCTCCAATCCAGAGAGACCCGGCATCATCTCATCAAGAAGCACCAGGTCAAAGGTGTGGCGACGGCACTCCTCGATGGCGTCGGCTCCATTGCTGACCGTTACCACCTCGTAGCCTTTCTTTTCGAGAAAGATGATATGGGCTTTGAGGAGTTCTATCTCATCATCAACCCAAAGTAATAAACCATTATTGTTCATTGTACTGTCCCTTTTTCTTAATGAGTGTTTGAGTTCGAACCCGGAGGCATGTTAAGCGTCCTTGTGGGGGCGAAGCCGCATGGGAGCGCGTGATGCTCCGCCACCCCTCTACTCGTTTTAAAATCCCTCCAAGTCGTAGTATTCGTCTTCCAGCTCATAGCTATCTTTCTTCTTGGGCTGCTCCTGCTTCTTGGCAGGTTCAGTTTTCTTTACTGGCTCAGTTTTCTTGGCAGGCTCCTCCAGCTTTGTCGGTTGCCTCTTAGGTGTCTCAGGAGACTCTATCGGATATTCGTCGTCGGGCAGGATGTAGTCCTCATTCGTCTGCGGCTGCTGCTTCACAGGGGTAGAGGGCTTGGACTGGGCGGGAACAACGGGAGTCACCTGTTTGGGCTGCTGAGGGTTGGTTGCCGTTTTCTCTGATGACTTGGAAGACTCAGTTTTGCCCGTGCTTTGCTGAGGCGTGGGCTGCTCGATGATTGTCGTACCTTGGTTCTGAGGCTGGTCCTGCGTGGGCTGCTCGATGATTGTCGTACCCTGGTTCTGTGGCTGGTCCTGCGTGGGCTGCTCGATGATAGTAGTGCCTTGGGTCTGCGGCTGGTCCTGCGTGGGCTGCTCGATAATTGTAGTGCCTTGGGTCTGCGGCTGGTCTGTCTGTGCGGGTTCCTCGATGATGGTCGTGCCTTGCTGCGGCTCATTCGGAGTGAGGCCATTGTCGAGATAGATGCCGTCCTCAAGCATGTTGTCCACATCTGTCTGCGTAGGCTGCTCCTCCTTGGCCGGACGGGTGACAATCTCGTCTGGTTCCGTGAGAAGCATGAACGTGCTCACCTTGAGCGGGGCAAAATGCTTGGCATAGAACTTATCGTAATCGTCATAACTAAACTGACGGCCGAGGAGAGGAAGATTGATGTCGCTGATGATGATGCCCCTACCTTTTCGCAAGGCGGCCACAATGGACTTCTGTCTGTAGACACTGCGGGCATACTGCAAGGCTTCGTCATAATTGCGGAATCCGCTGACCTTCATGCGGTGAAGGCCACCGTCGTCCTCAATGCTGATGTCGAAGTCGCGGACCAGATAGCTGGAGAAGTTGAAACGCGCCAACTGGAAAAGCAACTGGTTCTCATTGACCGAGTCGGGGCGATAGACCATCATGAACGTGAAGTTGGTGTTGCGCTCATTTGAGAACTTCTGCGCATTGATGGAATCACTGTCGGCAAGGACTTCCGTGCGGCGGTCCCACACATTGCCCAAGTCGAACTTGCCTCCATGGAGCCGACGGCCGGCGTTGACTCCATTGATAATCATACCGGCCATTTCGCCCAACTGACTCTTGGGAAACTTCTCGACAAGTTCTTTCATGTCGGCCACGCAGCCGTTAGCGTCGCCCGAATTGAGCTTTCCCAGACCACCGATGAACAGGAACTTGTCGCGATTGGCTCCCAAGGGGAAGCGGGTGGCGGAGACATGCGTGTTGCCAGCCACTTCCGAGAATCGGTCGGCCTTGAAGGCATCGTAGGTGGCGGCATAGAGCGAGTCCTCAAGATGCACCCCCTCACGGGCGTTCTGGGCGAAGTAAGGATCGGTGAGCAACACAGTCCACGGGCTATCGGGATAGCTGGCCTTCAACTTGTCCACGAATGTTTGGGCCGTGGCGTGGTCGCCCTTCCGGCTATAGAGCAGGAAGAGATGATAGTAGACATCGGCCATCTTCTCATATTTGGGATATTGGGAGAGCAGCCGGTCGAACTGCTTTTGGCCCAGAGCCAGGTTGTCGAGTTTGTCCTTGAAGATGACACCGCTGTTGAAGAGCCCATCCATGATGATGGCATTGCTGGCCGCAACCTGCTCTTCAGTGAAGGGAATCTGCTTGAGATAGTATTCGCGTTTGTGGGGGTCGTTTTGGGCAGAGTCCTTGATGTTCTCCAACGAGTCGCTGATGGCCTCGGCGGCGGCGATGGAGTCTTGCTGCTCCTGCGTGAGTTCTTGCTGGTCGAGGCTGGCCACGACAGTCTTGTTCACGCGTTGCCAGTCGTCCACATTCTCCCGTTTGCCCCACAAGCGCTGGAACTGCGACTTGCCTTGGCTCACCGTCAAGGGATTGTAGAAATACCACGCACCGCCCTGCTGGTTCTGCGTTGGGGCATTGGTTTGGTTTCGGTTCTGGTTGTTGTTCTCAAACCCCGTGTTGCCATTTTGTTGCGCATTGCTCTCTGCCTGTTTGTCGCGCTCCTCCTTCTCTTTTTTCTTCAGGGCCTCTATCACACGGTCGATGGCGGCATTGCGGCTCTTCTCGTCCATCTTGGCGAGTGTCTGCAAGGAGTCCTGCAGGTATACGGCATCGGTGAATGGAACCAGCTCGACGAGCACCTTTGAGCGTTTGGACAACTGCTCGTAGTCGGGACGCTCCTTGTCGAGCAGCCCGATGGCCTCGCCGTAGCAGCGCTGGGCATCATTGTATTTCTCAAGATTCCAATACAAGTCGCCCAACTTGAGCAACAACACACCTTTCTCTATCCCAGAGCGGGTTGCTTTCTTGTTGCCTTTCTCGTAGGCCGAAATGGCCCGAGCGGTGTCGCGCTGTGCCAGATAGATGTTGCCGATGGCATAATACACTTGGTCGAGATAGTCCTTGTTGTTGTCGTTGGCGGCCATGCGTTTCAGCCGGCCGATCATCTTCTTCGACTGTCCCTCCGACAGCACCTCGGTCATGGCGATGCGGGCGTTGAAGTCGAGCTGGTAGGGAGGGGCAAGACGCGTGACGTGGCGGTAGGCCTTGTAAGCTTCGCGCTTGTTGCCCACGGCTTCCTGCAGCTGGCCCATGAGGAACCACTCGCGCGCTTTCTGTTTGCGGCGCATCTCGTGCTTGATGCACTTGCGCAGATAGGGAATGGCCTTGGCGTATTCGCCCGTATGGATGTAATAGTCGGCATAGGTGAAGTCCCATTCCTTGCGTGCTCGCCAGTGGATGCTGTCGCGCTGCATGTTGCGTACCACATCCTCGGCGTCGTATAGCCAGCCCTCCTCAATATAGCATTTGGCCAGCCAAGCCCTCGCACGGCCATAAATGGCGGGCTGCGTCTGATAGAGGCGGCTCATATAGGAGAAGGTGGAAGCGGCCTCGTCGAAGTCTCCCTTGTAGAACTGTGAGCGTCCCATGAGCATCCAGGCCTTCCAGAGGAAGGGGTTGTATTCCCTGCGGTTGAGCCATTCCAGGTCGCGCGGGGTCTTCTTGCGGCTCTTGGTCCATTGCGGACGACGTTTGATGCTGTGGAGCTTGATGGCTTTCTGGCATTTCTCGATGGCACGGTCGAAGTTAGCCTTTCCCAACTCACGGCTGCTCTTGTTGCCCACCGTATAAAGCGGGATGATCTCCGTGTAGTTGTCTTGGTTGCCCTGCTCCTTTTCCAACGAACCGTCGATATAGGCCAGCGTACCATTATAATAGGTATTGTAGCGCGCAGTGAAAGAATGCCACCAACGGGTCTTGGCGGTGTTTTTCTGCGTGGAGCAGCCCACAAGGATGGTTGCCGCCAACAACAGAAGCAGAACGATATGTCGTGTCTTGAATGTCAATGTTGCAAGAAATGATTTCTGAAAGAGAACGTATCGAAGCCGATTTTATTGCTTACTCGCCACTTGCAAGACTGATGAACTCGTCTTTTATCTGGTCGGGCATGTTCACGCCACGCAAGATGAGCGAACGGTTCCACTCCCTCACCTCATCGGGACGCATGGTGTACATCACCTCGGCGAACTCCTCAGCCTCCTGGTCGGAATATGCATCGGAGGCACGACCGCGGTAGGCGTCGAGTTCCTCATCGTTGTAATATACGATGTCCTTTGTGGCGGCCTCCATCATGCACTCCTGCTCGCATTTGGCGGCCGTGCCATCGCAGGTGGAGCAGGAGGAAGACTCAGGAAGAACGGCGGGCTGTGACTTGCCCCTGCGTTGCTGAAGAAGTTCCCAGGCAGCGCATGCCAGTCCTAAAGCCACGAGTATTAATATAAGGTAAGCCATCTCATTCCACTATAAAGCCCGCCTGCCGCAAGTCGTCCCAGAAACGGGGATAGGACTTGCTGACCACTTGGGGGTTGTTGATTTTTATCTCGTCGCGCACCATCGCCAAGGGAGCCAACGACATGGCCATACGGTGGTCGCCGTAGGTGTCGAAGGGCTCCCAAGTGGGTTCGCACCGACCGCCTTCCCATATCAGCTCAACGTCGTTGTGGTCGCGGACCACCACTCCCATCTTCTTCAGCTCGGTCTTCATAGCCTCGATGCGGTCGGTCTCCTTGATTTTCAGCGAGCCAAGACCAGAGAAACGGAAAGGGACACCAAGGGCTGCGCAGGCCACGATGAAGGTCTGCGCCAGGTCGGGACAATTGGAGAAGTCGTAGTCGAGCCGCTGGACGGGGCGGAAGCCCTTGGCCAGCACTACCCGCAGAGGCTCGCCTACATCCCTCACCATCGATGTCCTCAGGCCGAAGAGTGATCCGATGTAGCGAACCATGGAGTCGCCCTGCCGCGATCCGTCGCTGAGGCCACCAAGACTGACTGTCGAATCGTTGTCGCCATTGAGAATGAGCATCTCGTACCAATAGCTGGCCGCGCTCCAATCACCCTCTATCACATAGCGGTTGGCCACGTATGGCTTGGGACCCACCGCAATTGTGTCCACGTCCGTCCACTGGGCATCTGCCCCATAATCGTGCATCACGTGCAGGGTCAAGTCTATGTATGGGCGCGAGCTGATGGTTCCCAACAACTTGACGGTGAGACCTTGCTTCAGAGCCGGTCCTATCATCAGCAGAGCGGAGACATACTGCGAGCTGACATCGGCCGGCACCTCCAGCCGACCGCCCTCAAGTTCACGCCCACGGATGCGCAGAGGCGGGAAGCCCTCCTCGCCCAAATAGTCAATGTCGGCACCTAAACGGCGCAGGGCATCCACAAGCACGCCGATGGGCCGATGCTGCATCCGCTCCGCTCCCGTCAGCGTATGCTCACCGGGAGTGACGCTCAGATAGGCTGTGAGGAAGCGCATGGCCGAGCCCGATGCGCGGACGTCAATCACGTCGGGCATCGTCTCCAAGGCGCGCACAACCACTTTTGTGTCGTCACAGTCGGATATGTTCTCGGGAAACCTTGCTCCCCCTGCCAAGGCATGGATGATGAGGGCACGGTTGCTGATGCTCTTCGAGGGAGGCAATGCCACGTTGGCACGCAGCCTTGATGGAGCCTTTATGGTATATTGCAACATTGCAGCTTGTATCTTGTTGGTTGTTTTGCTTGCAAAAATAACAAAAATAGGCGAACGGGAAAAGCATTTCGCATTAATCTTTCTTATTTGCATCACTTGCCGCCCCATTGTCGCCGGCAACGAAGACAGCCGTCCCACAAACTTTGAACTGAGCCGAATAATGGGCTAAAAAAAAGAAGACCATCGACAATCGCCCATTTTTCCTCGTAAGAGAAGCTTTCCATGATGGACAAAACAGTGCTGCTTGTCCCGTTGGAACGGTCATTAATCCCAATTCTTTTATGGTCGGTTCTAAAAATTAGGTCGAGGCGTATTCTGCCAGCTATCGAGACTCAAAACGTAAGTTGAAGAAGGAGTGTAGCGGGCTACACGACCGATGAGACTTGACGTTTTGAGGCCGATAGATGCAGAAGACGACCGAAACATCATGTATCCATATCGCCTCATTTTCTAAACCTAATTTTTAGAACCGGCCTTATGTCTTGGAGAGAAAGAAGCAACAAGAGAGGTTGGACTAATGCATACCACAGTTCTGTCATAGACCTGTTTGAAAAGAGAATGAAGACCAGCCCTTAAAATTTGAAGGAAGGCCAATTCAACCGTCTGTGAGAGATTGATGAGATATGCCTGATAACAAAATTCCCGCTTCCGACGAATCGGAAGCGGGAATTATGTTTAAACAAAATCCTTAAAGGAAATTATTTTGTGGTGTCGTTGAAGGTGGCCACACGGTTGAACTCAACCTGCTCGAAGAGCTTGTCGGTGGCGCCGCAGCCCTTGGCGGACAGGCGGTTGGCAGCGATCTTGTACTTCTTGATGAGAGCGTTCTTGACAACCTCGGCACGCTTCTCAGACAGCTTCTGGTTGAGTTCGGCAGAACCCTCGGGAGAAGCATAACCCTTGATCTCGACCTTGGCAGAAGGATTGTTCTTCATGTAGGTGGCGATGAGCTCGATGGGAGCGTACTGAGCGGGATCGATCACACTCTTGCCCTGACGGAAGAGAACAGTGGGCTGCAGGTTGGTGGCTGTAGCGGGCTTCACATACTTGGGCTTGGCGTTGCAATCATCGAGAGCCTTCTGGAGGTCAGCAATCTGACGATCCTTGGCTGCGAGCTCAGCATCCTTGTTGTTGAGGTCGCTGCGCAGGCTGTTGATCTGGGCGTTGAGACCATCAATCTCGGCCTGGTCGCGAAGCTGGGCAATGGTGAAGTTGTGAGTGCCATTGGAGTTCTTGAACTTGTAGATCACACCAGCGTTGAGCTGCACCTGGCTGAAGTTGAGGTTGTACTCGGGCTGGTCGTCAGTAACGTTCATCTCGCCTGCAGAAGCGTGGTTGTGGAAAGCCCAGGAGATAGAAGGCTCGATGTAGATCTGCCAAGCCTTGTCGGCACCAAGGTTCCAAGCGAAGTCGAGGGCTGCCTTGGAGGTCATGCGGTTCTGGCGGATACCCTTGTCTGAGTTGCAGAAGCTGTGGCCCCAGCCCAAGCCGTAGAGGGCAGTCACCTCGAAGAGGCGCGGAGTGCCCTTGTAGCCACCGAACCAGTTGCTCAAGTTGACAGTTCCCAACAGCTGGGTGTTGAGATAGCGGACAGCCGTACCAGAAGACTTGTAAGGCTTGTTAGAGAAGTATGCGTTGCCTTCAATGGCCAGACCGAAGACTGGAGTGAAGTAACGACCAATACGCAGACCTGCATTGGGGTTGAGGTTGTTGGCCCATCCGTTGACACCAGTTGTCTTGGAGGCCACACCACCGTTGATTCCGATGTAGAAATTGTCGAAGGTCTTGCTTTCTGTAACCGTCTGGGCGTTTACAGATGCTGCCATCATCGCAGCGGCAGCAAATAAAACTAACTTTTTCATTTCTCC
>SFCY01000092.1 GCA_004558865.1 Bacteroidales bacterium | reverse complement strand
TTGATCTTCGCTGTGCGAACTATGGCTATCAGTACAGCGACATCATGCTTGCGCTATTCTGTGTTTACCTCTGTGGCGGTGACCATATAGAGGATATAATGCAGAAGAGAGGGGGGCAGCCTCAGAGCTTCTCCAATACCTTTTCTATCACCAGTGGGAAATACTTCATTTCCAACACGTGTTCCTTGGCCGCAATATCGTCGGGAGTGTCCGTAGGGAGGATGGGCGTGCGATACTGGGCGATGATGCCACCGCCGTCTACCTCGCCCGTCACCCAGTGGACGGTCATTCCCGTCTCCGTCTCGCCAGCCGCCTTCACCGCCTCGTGGACGTGGTGGCCCCACATGCCCTTGCCGCCGAACTTGGGCAGCAGGGCCGGATGCAAGTTGAGCATCCGGCGGGGATAAGCGGCGATGAGATAGTCGGGGACAACCAACAGGAAGCCAGCCAAGACGACGAAGTCGACGCTGTGGCTCTGCAGCAGGGGGAGCATCACCTGCGGGTCGTTGAGCTGTCGCCTGTCGACCACCGCCGTGTCCACGCCCAGATTCTTGGCGCGCACCAAGGCATAGACGTCGGCGCGGTTGCTGACGACAAGACTGATTTCCACCGATGAATTGTCGGCGAAATGGCGGATGATGTTCTCGCAGTTGCTTCCGTTGCCGGAGACGAAGATGGCAAGATGATGCATGGCTGTTTTGGGGTTTGGGGCTTGTTGTTGAAAAGGGTTGTCAGCGTTAGGGTGGCCTACTGCTCGTCGTCATCGTCGAAGTCGTCGATGCCGAACATCACGGGGTCGATGAAGGCGTCGAGGGCGCGCCGCTCCTTCTTCGTGGGGCGGCCGGTGCCGCGCGCACGGTCCACGAAGCCGCTGATGCGGCTCATCTCCAACAGCTCATACTGTTGCGGAGCAGTGACATTCTCGTAGACCTGTGGAAGCATCTTGGCTCCCACGCGCTGCTCTATGCAGTCTACCACGCGGAAGGAATAGGTGATGGGAGGCTTCTTCACGTTGACAATCTCCCCCCGCTTGATCACATGCGAGGGCTTCACCGTTACGCCACCGATGGTGACACGTCCGTTCTTGCACGCGTCGGCGGCGATGCTGCGCGTCTTGAACACGCGGGCAGCCCACAGCCACCGGTCTATTCTTGCGCTTTCTGCCATATTGGTTTACTTCTTTCCTAATTTGTTGTATTGGTTCATCGTGATGTCGATGCCCTGCAGCACGAAGCTGCGGATGATCTCGCAGCCCGTCTCAAGGGTGGGCTCCAGAGTCTTCAGGTCTTCCTCGCTGTAGTGGCCGAGCACCCAGTCGATTTGAGCGCCTCGCGGGAAGTCGTTGCCGATTCCCACGCGCAGCCGGGCGAAGTCCTGCCCTATGAGCTGGATGATGTGTCCCAGTCCGTTGTGGCCGCCGTTGCTTCCCGACTTGCGCAGGCGGAATGCTCCCAGGGGCAGGGCCACGTCGTCGCTCACGACAAGCAGGCGGCTTTGGTCGATGTTCTCCTTGTCGAGCCAGTAGCGCACGGCATTGCCGCTGAGGTTCATAAACGTGGTGGGCTTGAGCAGGAACACCTTGCGCCCCTTGACGCTTGTCTGGGCGACGAAGCCGTAGCGTTTGTCCTCAAAATGAATATTGGATGCCTTGGCAAAGGCATCCAATACCATAAATCCTGTATTGTGGCGGGTTCCGGCATATTCGTCGCCGGGATTGCCCAAACCGCAAATCAAAAACTTGTCCATGATTACTCAGCAGCGGGAGCCTCAGCGCCCTCTCCGGCCTCAGCGCCCTCATCGGAGGCAACTGTGGTGGCTGCGGTTGCAGCCTGGCGGGTCATCTTCACGGAGCAGACTACGACATCCTTGCCGGTGGCGAGCTCAAGGCCTTCGAAGGAGAGCTGTCCCACCTTGATGCTCTTGCCAATCTTCAGGCTGGTCACGTCGACATCGAGGTGCTCGGGAATCTGCTGGTAGGGAGCGGTTACATTAATCTTGCGGATGGAGAGGTTCATTCGTCCACCGTCGCGCACACCCTGTGCCAGGCCAACCAGCTTCACGGGGATGCCGATGGTGATGGGCTTGGAGTCGTTCACCTCATAGAAGTCGACATGGAGCAGGGCATCGGTCACGGGATGGAACTGGAGTTCCTTGAGGATGGCCGTGTGGTGCTCGCCGTCGATGTTGAGGTTGATGACATAGATGTGGGGAGTGTAGACGAGCTTGCGCAGTTCGCTCATGGGGATGGCGAAAGCCATGGCCTCGGGCTTGCCGTCAGCATTCTTCTTCTCGCCATAGATGTTGCAGGGAACGAGTCCCTGCTTGCGCAATTCTTTTGAAGCTTTCTTTCCAAGGTCGGTACGCTTCTGACCTGTAACATTAATCTCTTTCATTGAAATGTGTTACTCTAAATTAAGTTTTTAATGTGTCGTTTGCCTTAATTCGCCATCACACGGGGAGTGCTCTCACGAAAAGCGGTGCAAAGTTACTGCTTTTCCGCCAAACGGCAAAGATTATCACAAAAAAACTTTATTTATCGACTGATTTCTTGTGTGGATAAGGAAAAATGCCTAATTTTGCAGATGAACAACAAAAGAAACACAAGAGGTATGATCAATAGGGAATTAATTCGCATCAAGACCGTCCAGTTAACCTACGCATACTATCAAAACGGAAAAGATTTGCCTCAGGCTGAGAAAGAGTTGCTCTTCAGTCTATCCAAGGCTTACCACCTTTACAATTATCTTCTCCAGTTGATAGTGGCCATCACCCAGGAGGAACGCCGCCGGATGGAGGTCTTAGGCAAGCGTGCCGAAAGAGAAGGTACGGAGAAGCCCTCGCCCAAATTCTGCGACAACAAGTTCGCCCTGCAACTGGAATCCAACAAGATGCTCCGTGAGTTCATCGAGAGCCAAAAATACAGCTGGAGCGACGACCTTGAATTCATACGCAAGCTCTGCGACCAGATAGAGCAAAGCCAGACCTACAAGGACTACATGGCCGACGAGGCCGACGACTACGAGGCCGACAGGGAGGTGTGGCGCAAGCTCTACCGCCAGCTCATACAGGACAACGAGGAGCTCGACGCCGTGCTGGAGGAGAAGAGCCTCTACTGGAACGACGACAAGTTCATCGTCGACACGTTTGTGTTGAAGACCATCAAGCGCTTCGACCCCGCCAACAAGGCCGACCAGGAGCTGCTGCCCGAGTTCAAGGACGAGAGCGACCGCGAGTTTGCCATCAACCTCTTCCGCGCCACGCTGCTCAACGCCGAGCAATACCAGCACTACATGAGCGACGCAAGCCGCAACTGGGACTTCAGCCGGCTGGCCTATATGGACGTGGTCATCATGCAGATCGCCATCGCAGAGATGCTCACCATGCCCAACATTCCCGTGAGCGTCACCATCAACGAGTATGTGCAGCTGGCCCAATACTACAGCACGCCCAACAGCGCGCGCTACATCAACGGCATGCTCGACGCCATTTCCCGCTTCCTCGTCCGCACGCACAAGATGTTCAAGCCCGTGGGCGCCCCGCATTCCCACAGCCAGATGGACCACGTGCGCCGGCTGGAGCAGCGGCAGGCGAGAGCCGACGAAGCCCCACAGCCCGAGGACGAGAGGCCGGAGGGCGAAGTCTGAGAAGAGAAACAACACTCATAAAAATTAATACAGTAAACAACAAGCTATGACACAATTGATTTTGGCCGCCCAAGGACAGGCCCAGGCCCAAGGCGGCGGCTGGGGATTCATTATCATGATGGTGCTGATCTTTGCCATCATGTGGTGGTTTATGATCCGCCCACAGCAGAAGCGCCAAAAAGAGATACGCAAGTTCCAGAACGCCCTCGCTGAAGGCACCAAGGTGGTCACCGGCGGTGGCATCTACGGTGTGGTGAAGCGCATCGACAACGCGGCCAACACCGTGGACGTGGAAATCGCCCGTGGCGTGGTCATCACCGTAGACAGAGGCTACGTCTTCGCCAACGCGGCTGCCCAGAACCCCAACGCTTAACAAGGCAGGCGTCATGAAGGGTGGATGGCAGCACCTGCGCAAAATGGTCAGAAGCACTATGTTCGCCATCGTGAACAAAGAGTTTCTGATTTTTTTGTTCTTCCTCGCCCTCAGCGGCGTGTTCTGGCTCCTGATGGCGCTCAACGAGACTTACGAGATGGAATACAGCATTCCCGTCTCGCTCAACGGTGTGCCCAAGAACGCCATCATCACCACGCCCATGGCCGACACGGTGAAGGTGACGGTGCGCGACAAAGGCTACACGCTGGCCACCTACAAATACGGCCATAGCTTCAAGACCATCAGCATACGCTTCTCCGCCTACGCCAACCAGCGCACGCTCTCCGGCACAGTTCCGGCGGCCGACCTGCAGAAGATGGTCTACCAGCAGCTCTACAGCTCCTCGCGCATCACCCAAGTGAAGCCCGACCACCTGCAGTTCTACTTCAACTATGGCCTCAGACGCAAGTTCCCCATCTCCATCGTGGGCAACTTCGTAGCGGCCAAGAACTACTACATCTCCCAGGTCGTGGCCATCCCCTCGCATGTCGTGGTCTATGCCAGCGAGCATCTGCTCGACAGCATCAAGAGCATACAGACCGAGGAAGTGAGGCTGCGCAACATCTACGACACCACAATGGTTACCGTGAGGCTCAAGAGCATCCCGGGGGCCAAGTTCGTTCCCTCGCAAGTGAAGCTCCGCATCCTGCCCGACGTGCTGACAGAGGGTCGCGTGGAAGTGCCCATCAGAGCCATCAACATGCCCGAGGGCAAGATCCTGCGCACGTTCCCGCAGCGCGTGGCGGTGAGATATGTAGTCGGCGTGAGCCAGTACAACCTCGTCAGGCCCGACCAGTTCTATGTGGTGGCCGACTACAACGAGCTCATCGCCAACCCCTCAGACAAGTGCAGCCTCCATCTGCAGAACGTCCCCAAGTTCGTATCAAAGGCACGGCTTGAGCTGGGCCAGGTGGACTACCTCATAGAGCAGCCATGAAGATAGCCATCACAGGCGGCATCGGCAGCGGCAAGAGCCATGTTTGCCAACTGCTCGCCGGCTACGGCATCAAGGTCTACGACTGCGACGCCGCGGCCAAGAGGCTGATGGCCTCTTCCCCACCCCTCCAGGCTCGGCTGCAGGAGCTCGTAGGCGGCGGGGTATATATTAATAAGGTGTTGCAGAAGAGTGTACTGGCCCAGTATCTCTTGGCCTCCGATGCCAACAAGCAGGCTGTCGACGACGTGGTTCATCCCGCCGTGGCGGCCGACTTCATGGCCTCAGGGCTGGAGTGGCTTGAGAGCGCCATACTCTTCGACAGCGGGTTCTATCGCCGCGTGAGCTTCGACTACGTGGTGTGTGTGTCGGCGCCCATCGAGGTGCGCGTGGAGCGGATAATGCGCCGCGACAACACCACCCGCGAGCGCGCCCTGCAGTGGATAGGGCGGCAGATGCCCCAGGAGCAGGTGGAGCGGCTGAGCGACTTCGTCGTCTGCAACGACGGGAGAAGCAATGTCAACCAACAAATAGAAAACATTTTAAAACAGATAAAACGCTAACGAAAATGGAAACTATTCTATCTATAGCAGGCAAGCCGGGACTCTACAGACTGGTGAGCCGTGGCAAGATGAACCTCATTGTGGAATCACTCGACGCGCAGCACCGCCGCCAGCCGGCCTTCGCCAGCGACCGCGTCACCTCACTGGCCGACATCGCCATGTACACCGACGCCGAAGACGTGCCACTGTGGCAGGTGCTCGACAACGTGAGCAAGAAGGAGGAGGGCAAGCCCGCTTCCATCAACTACAAGAAGAGCTCAAGCAAGGAACTGCGTGACTACTTCGCAGAGGTGCTGCCCAACTTCGACCAGGACCGCGTACACGACAGCGACATCAAGAAGCTCCTGCAGTGGTACAATATCCTCGTGGAGAATGGCTTCAAGGACTTCAAGTCGATTCTCGCTCCCACAGAGGGCAACAACGTCGACGACCGCAAAGAGCAGGAATAAATTCCCGCCATAGAAATGCCACAAAGCAACCAAGGCTGGCACTGATTCGTCCTTCAGTGCCAGCCTTGGTTGTTTTGTGGCGGCTTGTTGATGCCTCCAACATAGAGGACGGATGCCCTGTTTTCATCATAAGGACACACATTGAATGATTATCAGAGAGTCACAGCAAGCTTGCTCAATAAGTGATGGAAACAGGAGCCTTGGCAATTATCCACACTGATATCGCAGATTCCGCAGATACAAAACAATCTACGTATTCTATGTAATCTGCGTGCCAAAACAGCCTATATTTCCCACGCTGATCTCGTAGATTCCGCGAAAACAAGAACAATCTGCGTATCCAACAAACCCTTTGGTTATTATTTTTTATAACCAAAACCAAGAAAACCCTTTGTGCCAGCGCCAAGAGGCCAAAGCCCTTTGCCGTTTGTGGGGTGATGGCTTGTGAGAGGCTTCGCCCCTAACCGCCATCATCCCGCAAACGGCAAATCCTCCTCCGTCGGATCATGACGCTGACACAAAGGAAAACCTTGAAAACACTTCCATAACATTGATGCCCGCTGACCGGGAAGTTCGCTGACTGGGAGGTCCGCTGACCTCAGCGGACACAATCCTGAAGTAAGTTTTGTAAGTTTGTAAGTTTGAAAGTTTGTAAGTTTGAAAGTTTGAAAGTTCGTAAGTTTGAAAGTTCGTATTTTTTTGTAGGACATTTTTCTTGCTGTGATGCAAGCCTGAGGCACGAAGGCTGTTTCTTCTCCGTAGCCAGCTTGCCGAAGCTTGCTTCGGAGCAAGCCGGCTACGGAGAAGAAGCAACAGGCGTAGCCCTTGCATCGCAGCAAGGGTTTTACTGGTTTTTGTCACAATAGAACCCTAAATTCAGCCGCAAAGTTCCAAATCCTTGTTTAGGAGTACAACTCGCTTCTATATAACATTTATCTGTTATTTCCCGTTTTGCTCAGGGAGAGGCCCCAGTGGTGAACTAAATAGTAACGCCACAGTTACGCTAAACCCAAAAGTGTTAAAAAACGAAAAAATATACAATATTATAGAATTATTTGCTTATTTTTGCAGCCAACTACAGGAATAGACAGACATTTCGTTAATATAAAAAGAATAATTTTATTTTAAACTACATGATTATGAAAAAAGTTTTATTAGCAATGGTGGCTGCACTGTTTATGACAGTGAGCGCAAGTGCCCAGGTTTACTTGGGTGGCAACTTTGGTATTGCCAGCACGAAAGTCAACGATGGCGACAACGTGACAACCTACGCTATCCTGCCTGAGATTGGATACAACATCGACAAGACTTGGGCTATCGGAACTGTGGTAGGCTTCGGCAAGGGCAATCCCGTGAGCATCGAAGGCGAGAGCAGCAACTACGTCACTGTGCAGCCCTATGCCCGCTTGACGTTCTTCCACAGCAAGTATGTGAACGTGTTCACCGACTGCGGGTTCGGCTACACCCACTACAACCACGCCGGCGAGCGCAACGGTGCTTCGGTGAATGAGTGGCAGGTTGGCTTCAAGCCGGGACTGGCCGTGAACCTCAACCCGAAGTTCAGCTTCATGGCCCACATCGGCTTCCTCGGCTACAAGAACGCCAAGTATGACTACGACAATGCTCCCGACAATAATGCTTGGGGTGTAAACCTCGACGGCAACAACGTCACTTTCGGGTTCTACTACAACTTCTAAGCACGAAGGATTTTTCAGCATAGCAATGGCGTCAGTTGGATTTGCCTCCAACTGGCGCTATTTCTTTATGGACAAGGTTGCTGACAGCCACCGACTATAGGGGATTTGGTGGCAAAGCCCCCACCCTAACCCCAATCGCAGACGCATGTTTTTACAATGTGATTTGCTTCTTGCGTCACTGTGTGTGTGTCTTCACTCGCTTAACTTGTGTGACGGCTGTCACACAGTTGTGTGTCAGTTGTCACACAATTGTGTGTCGGCTGTTCTATTGTTGTGTGTCAGCTGACACATCCTTGCATCTGCCCAAAAGCGGTGTTTGGAAAGCCTTGACTTGAAGCTTTCTGCCGTAGAATTTTATGCGTTAGGGCGCAATTTTACGCGATAGCGATTTTCGTCATGGACAGGCTTGCCACCAAAGGTGTGGTTCTGAAGTGACAGGGTAGCCGTCGAGCTTGCTCGTAAGGCTACTCCGTCACTTCAGAACCATAGCTCCGGTAGGAGCGTAAGCCTGAACATGACCATTTTCCTTCCCCTTTACATATAAACTTACCATGATTCCACGGAAAATATCCGCTGTGCCGAACCAGCCTTAAACAATAACGAAATTTGGGATGAACAAAAAAAAGACGGCGACGCTTCACAGTGTCTCCGTCATTTCTCGTTATGGACTCATGACAGCGCATGGGTCGGATGTAAACCAAAGTCGTGCTTCATGGCGGTTTTAGATCCGTTTGATTCTATAGAGTGCCAACCCCTTGTGGAAAGGGTTGGTGTGGCTTCGAGGGGATATGTTCTGCAAAATCTCTTGGATTGAAGAGTGTGGCGTGGATACTCAACCCATTACTCAACTGAGGCTCTGGTAAAACCTGTAACGTGTAACAAGTAAAGTCCACGCCACTTGATATCTTCTTTTGCTCTTTCGTCTCGGTGCAAAATGCAATACCAATAGCGTGGACGTCCTTGCAGATTATCAACGTTACGTATATTTGCCAGAATTCAGTTGAAGATAATTTGCCGAACGTCGCTCCCCGCCTTTCGGGCGGAGGCAGCAGACCGCCAACGGCGGCCGCTTGCTGTTGTGAGTGCAAAGCTACACATTTTTTGCAGTACCGCCAAGAGATTGCCGTTTTTTTTGCGGTTTTTTTCTGCGGGGGGCTTGTATGTGGGGGCGGCGAACTGTAGTCCGGCGAGTAGGGGGGCAGTGCGGAGAGAGGCAGTGGGGGCGGAGAGCGGCGGACCTCAGGCCGCGCCACAGCGGAAAATGCATCATAAAACGGCTGAAGCGCCGAATAATGGTGAGGATTTTTGGCCGTGGTGGCAGAAATGATTATCTTTGCACCGTAAGCATGTAAAACAAAAACACTATGGATATAGAAAAACTGAAAGCATTCAGACTGGAGAACGACGGTCTTTCCCGTACTTTAGGAATTGAATTCCTCTCAACACCCGAGCCCGACACCGTGGCCGCACGAATGAAAGTGAACGAGACCAACAGCCAACCCTTTGGATTCCTCTCGGGCGGGGCCTCGCTGGCCATGGCCGAGAACCTGGCCGGAGTGGGAAGCCTGGCCCTTTGCCCAGACAAGATATGCGTGGGCATCAACGTGAGCGGCAACCACGTGAAGAGTGCCTTGGAGGGCGACACGGTGACGGCTCTGGCACACCTTATATATAAAGGTAGGACGCTCCACAACTGGCGCATCGACATCACCAACCGCGACGGCCGGCTCATCTCCACCGTGATGGTGACCAACTACATCATGTCGGGCGGCAAGGCCGTGAAGACGGAGCCGGTGGACAACAACCGCAAACCAACCAACGAACAAAAATGATACGGCAATGGAAAGAGAATGGAAGAAAATAGAAGGATTCGACTTCAAGGAAATCCTGTTTGAGGAGTATGACCACATCGCGAAGATCACCATCAACCGACCGCGCTACCGCAACGCCTTCACGCCCCTGACGGTGTGGGAGATGAGCCAGGCCTTCAGCTACTGCCGCGAGGCGCTCGGCATACGCGTGGTGATCCTAACCGGAGCCGGCGACAAGGCTTTCTGCTCGGGGGGCGACATGCACGTGAAAGGCCGCGGCGGATATGTGGGGCAGGACGGAGTGCCAAGGCTCAACGTGCTCGACGTGCAGATGCAAATCCGCAGGCTGCCGAAACCCGTCATCGCCATGGTGAACGGCTATGCCATAGGCGGAGGCCACGTGCTGCACGTGGTGTGCGACCTGACCATCGCCTCGGAAAATGCCATCTTCGGGCAGACGGGACCCAAGGTGGGCTCGTTTGACGCCGGGTTGGGAGCCAGCTATCTGGCGCGCATCGTGGGACAGAAGAAAGCCCGCGAGATCTGGTATCTCTGCCGCCAGTATTCGGCCAAGGAGGCCGAGCAGATGGGACTGGTCAACAAGGTAGTGGCCCAGGACAAGTTGGAGGACGAGACCGTGGCCTGGTGTGAGACCATCATGGAGCGCTCGCCGCTGGCCATCCGCATGATGAAGGCGGGCTTCAACGCCGAGCTCGACGGCCAGGCCGGCATCCAGGAACTCGCCGGCGACGCCACCATGCTCTACTACACCCTGGACGAGGCCCAGGAGGGCGGCCGCGCCTTCTTGGAGAAGCGCAAGCCCGACTTCGACAAGTACCCGCAGTTTCCGTGAACGAGCACTAATAGGTGGACAGGTCATGGGCCATGTCGTTCAGTTGAAGACATTGACTTCGCTGGATGACAAGATGCTCATTATGGTGCTGCCAAGGCGCGAGAATGAGCATCTGCCCTCTTGAGCAGGCCTCGAAAGCCCTGCCGTGTGGTTTGCTCATGGGGGTGAGGCCGTTTTCCTGTAAAAGGATGAGCGGGTAGCCTTTTTCATAGGCTGCACGCATGATGATTTTCTCACCTTTGGAAATCGAAGGCGATACAAGCACGGCACCTTGTGACGCTTCATTGAGCGCATATTGGCATTGGGCCTCAATTTCAGGATCGGTCAGCCTGCGTGAGCATTTTATTTGAAGCCTGGATGGATGTTGCAACAAGAAAAGGTTGCCGATAGCATCAAAAGTGTGCCCTCCGGCTTGGATGCTGTGCCTTACTTGAAAGTAATCGGGGTGCTGTCGTTTGACAAGCAGCCGGCGAGGATTGTCTTCCAGATAGCGCTTCCATGCTTGGAGCTCGCCCTTGCGCCATAGAATCTTGTCGTTGAAATTGGGCTGGAAGAGGAGCCCGTGATCCCTTGTGGGCTGCTTTGATACAGCAGCATACTCGACTTTTGGGAAAAACTCCCGATAGGCTTTGTTGCAGCCCTGTTTGAAACCGAGCAGCACTTTGCCTAAGGGGATGGAGAGCTTGCGCTCCACAAACAAGATGCCGTGGAGATGGTCGGGCATCATCTGGAGTGAGAGGACGCTGATTTCAGGATGATACTTGGGAATGTCGTTCCAGTTTTGGGCCACGGCCTCTCCCAATGGCGAAAGCAGAATATGGGGGAAGCAGTCTGAGGCCTTGGGGGCCTCGCTGTCGCCGACAATCTGTCCGAAAAGCCGGCGGCGTCCCTCTGTGACCATGGTTATCATGTAGATGCGGCGCTGGGTATAGTCGTAGCCCGCACAGCGGCGGGTCATGGAAGGCACCTTGTCACCAGCGAAAGGCCTCTGGGGCGAAAATGTTTTGTGATCCATAGTTCTTTGTATGCTTTGGTGCTTGTATGGTTTGCGCTAAATCATCGGTTTTTAGTGGGGGCGAAAGTTCTGTTGTGCGAAAGTTTTGTTGTGCGAAAGTTTTGTTGTGCGAAAGTTTTGTTGTGCGAAAGTTCTGTAAGTTGCTGTATCACAGCAACCTTTCCTCCCTACATGTCTCCACTCATTCGCAAAGATAAGAAAAAACTCATTATCTTCCCTTGTATTTAGGCGCTTTTTATATATTTTTGTATCTGATTGCACTAATGAAATGACCTTAAAAGATTTTCTTGACAACTGGAGAAGCCCCTCACCGACTTTAACGGTCCACACCAGCGGGTCGACAGGAAAACCCAAGCCCATGACGGTGGAGAAGCAGAAGATGCTCAACTCGGCGCGCATCACCTGCGACTTCCTCTCGCTGCACCCCGGCGACAGGGCACTGCTCTGCCTGCCCCTCGACTACATAGCCGGAAAGATGATGGTGGTGCGCAGCATCGAGCGCAGACTGCAGCTGGTCTGCGTGGAGCCATCGGGACATCCTCTGGCCACCCTCGACGGCGAGACGCCCTTCGACTTGGTGGCCATGGTGCCGCTGCAGGTGTACAACTCGCTAAAGGTGGAGGTGGAGAAGCAGCGGCTCATGCAGGCGCGCAACCTCATCATCGGCGGCGGGGCCATCGAGGCGGGCCTGGAGCGGGAGCTGCGGTCTTTTCCCAACGCCGTGTGGTCGACCTACGGCATGACGGAGACGCTCTCGCACATCGCCCTGAGACGCCTCAACGGGAAGGACGCCGACAGCTGGTACATACCCTTCAGCAGTGTGGGCATCAGCCAGACCGAAGAGGGCTGCCTCATTGTCGACGCACCTCTCGTGCATGAGGGAAAGCTCGTGACCAACGACCGGGTGGAGATACGGGGCAACCGATTCCGCATCCTCGGGAGAAAGGACAACGTGGTATGCTCGGGAGGCGTGAAAATACAGATGGAAGAGGTGGAGGAGAGGCTGCGCCCCCACCTCGCGGCGCCTTTCATGGTGAGCCGGAGAAAGGACGCGAAGTTTGGTGAGGTGGTGGTGCTGCTCACAGAGGACAGCCAGTTGGAGGCAGTGAGGGACGTCTGCCGGCGCGTGCTTCCCAAATACTGGCAACCAAAGGACTACTGCCACATCGGCCGACTGCCCATGACCAAGACCGGAAAGCCCGCCCGCGGCGAGGCAGAGCGGTGGGTGGAAGAGAACAGGACAGAAACAAGAAGATGATGATACAGACCTTGAAAGAAGTGAAGGCCCTGGCCTTTGACGCCGACGACACCCTTTGGGACTGCCAGTCGTATTTTGAAAGAGTGGAACAGGAATATTGTGAGCTGCTGGCCGACTATGCCAAGCCACGCGAGGTGTCGGCGTCGCTGTTTGAGACGGAGACAGCCAACATGGACGAGTTGGGCTACGGCAGCAAGGCCTTCACCCTCTCGCTGATAGAGAATGCGGTGAGGATGAGCGACGGGCGCGTGAGCGGCGACACCGTGAGGGCAATACTTGAGTTGGGACGCTCGCTGCTGCGGCTGCCCGCCACACCGCTCGAAGGCGTGGCGGAGACCTTGGATGCCCTGCGCCGGCGTGGAAGCTACCGCATGGCCGTGTTCACGAAAGGGGAACTGCTCGACCAGGAGAACAAGCTGCACCGGTCGGGACTGGGAAGATATTTTGACGTGGTGAGCATCGTGTCGGACAAGACGCCCGACAGCTACCGCCGCCTGTGCCGGGAGTTGGGCGTGGAGCCACGAGAACTCTGCATGGTGGGCAACTCGCTCAAGTCGGACATCGCCCCCGCGCTGAGCGTGGGAGCCTGCGCCGTGCACGTGCCCTTCCACACAACGTGGAAACACGAGGAGATACAGCCTTTCCAGCACGAGCGGATGAGGACCATAGAACGGTTTGCCCAACTGACCGATGTGGTGTGAGCAACCAAGCAAAGCGGCATCAGGAATCACATTTTCCTGATGCCGCTTTGCTTGGTCAGTCGACCCGCTTGAACCTTCGCGGACGGGCGAAAGAGCGGATGAGCTGCTTGCCCACTTGGTTCCAGTAGGGAATCTTCTTCATCGTGGTCTTGACGGGCGGCACATCGTAGAGCATGTAGATGAGCAGGAAAAACACGCCGAAGAGGCAAACCAACCCAAACATCTGCTTGATGCTCGTCAGCAGCGCGGCCTCGGGCCCAAAGGGCAGCGCGCGCGCCATGTTGTCGGCCACATGATAGCGGATGCCATAGCTGAACATGCCCGTGGAGATGGCCTCCATCATGCCGTTGCGCGCAAAGCCGGAGATGGTGAGCCCCATGAAGAAATGCTCGAAGGGCATCAATTCCTCCAGATAGATGGTCAGCGCCGTGAAGTAGATGGCATAGCCGAACGTGCGCAGCACGGTGGGCAGATAGAGCCGCCAGAGGGGCAGGGTGGGGGTGATGTAGAAATACATCAAGACCTGATAGCCCAAGAGTGCGGCGAAGCCAAGGATGAGCAGCCGCGTGTAGTGGAGATTGAGCACCTTGCACCACAGAAACGTGAACACGCAGCCCAAGACCGTTCCGCCGATGGCAACAAGATGTAGCACCGAAAGCGTGTAGGACCCCCAATGCATCACCGCCGACGTGAAGGCGCCCTCCAGCACCTTGGGTGTGGCGTTCATCAACTCGGCCACGCAATAGAGCAGCAGGGTGGGCGCCAGAGTCTTATACCTGAAGGCCGCCGGCGAGATATAGGGATGGCGGATGAGGAACATGCGCGGGATGTTGACCGCCGTCGTCACGATGAGCATCAACAGCACCGAGCGCCACACCCGACTCTGCGCCCAGTTGTAGTATTCGCCATAGTTGAATAGCCATATCACCTCCAACAGCATGAGCGACCACAGGACGCAGCCCAGCCAGTCGACGCTGATGAGGGGGAAGGGCTTCATGAAGCGGAAGTTCTTCGTCAGGCAGAACACGCCCAATATCACGAGGAGCAGGAGCAGGGCGATGAACCAGTTCATGGCCTGCCACGAGCCACACCAATAGGTGAGGACCTGGGCGAGCCAGCCCGAGAGGCTGATGTCGCCCACCACGAAGATGTAGAGGATGGGGAAGAAGACGCGGAAGTCGCGCTTGGGAGTCATCCAAAGCTGGATGTTGGACGCGCACTCAAACGTGCCGCAAAGCTTGAAGAAGCCCCCGACGAAACTCAGGATGCACAGCACGAACAGCGAGCGGGCCTGCTGCATGGCATTGTCGGTGTGGCGGGCCGCAGCGTTGAGCCGGCTCTGCGCCGCGGCTTCGGCCTTGCGCGCCTGGCGGAGCTGGTGGTTGTTTTTGAACAGCCCGGAGATGGGATAGCTCACGCCGATGCCCACGGCCCAGACGTTGATGTTCTTGTTGATGGGCGGCAACTCGTAGGTGATGGGGCCATTGAAGTCGTCGATGGCGAAGACGTTCACTTTGGGCAGGAGGGCGGCTTTGGCCAGCCTCACATCCTGGCGGGCCATGTCGGTGGCCAGACGCGCCTGCTGCATCCTCGGCGACTCTGCCGCGGCAAGCTGCCAAACGTTTTCGGCCTCGCGCCCAAAGGTCTGGGAGACGACACTGGAGTCGCTCTCCACCCGCGTCTGGACGTTGAGTCCCAATGTGTTGTTGAGGCTGTGGTTGGCTATCAAGCGTTCGTTCTCCAACTGCGTGAGCCTGAGCTGGAGCTGCTGCAGCTGGAGCTCATAGCGCGTGATGTCGTTCTTCAGGGCGAGTCCTTGTTGCTGCCGGTCTTTGATCTGGGCGATGAGCTGCCAGGTCAGTTCGATGTTCTTCCTCACCACGCTGACGGCATTGTCCTTGCGGTAGAGGTCGAGCCATTGGCCCAAAGCCAAGAACCTTTCCTCCTCGCGGGTTTGGCAGAGCTGCGACTGGCTCATCAGGCACGCAATCTCAGCCTTGCGGATACCCGCGCTGGTGGCTCCGCCGGAATATACGGTTTGGGCAGCCTGGAGCGAGAAACTGTTGCCCAAATGGGGGGAGTGGAGTCCGTGGGCATCGCCCAAATGGCGGTTGGTCATCAGCGCATTGCCGATGTAGCTGGCTGATAGCGAGGCGCTCACGTCGGGCAACCGTTGGCTGAGGGCGGCTTTCAGAGCCTCATCGGCTACGCCGGCGTCGCTTCGCGTGGCCTGCAGCGATGGGCTGTTCTTCTCAACAAGTTGGAAAAGCTCTGAAAGTGAAATCCTCATGGATGATTGTGCTGTGACGGTGAGGGAACACCCTATTAGATACGCGCCCAACAGCACGATTCTCTTTCTATACATTTTTACTCTGTCTTTTGAAATCGGGTGCAAAGTTAC
>SFCY01000091.1 GCA_004558865.1 Bacteroidales bacterium | reverse complement strand
GTAAAGCCTGTCCATGACGAAAATTGCCTGGGCATAAAATTGCGCCAAAGGCGCATAAAATCAGCCCATCCTTGCATCTGCCCAAAAGCGGTTTGGAAAGCCTTGACTTGAAGCTTTCCGCCGTAGAATTTTATGCGTTAGGGCGCAATTTTACGCGATAGCGATTTTTGTCATGGGCAGGCTTGCCACCAAAGGTGTGGGGCTGAAGCGGTGGGGAGGCCGTCGAGCTTGCTCGTAAGGCCACCCCACCGCTTCAGACCCATAGCTCCGGTAGGAGCGTAAGCCTGGACACGACTATTTTCCTTCCCCTTTACATATAAACTTACCATGAATCCACGGAAAATATCCGCTGTGCCCCGCGCTGCGCTACTCTTGAACGGGGGGGGGAAAGAAAGGCCTTTGGGTTGGGATGGCCTTTGGGACGGGGAGTGGTTCTTCACTGTCGCTGCCTTAGGCAAATAAACAATCCTGTTGAGACGGGAACGTCCCAACGCATGCGCCGCCTTGCGGCCCATAGGCGAAAACGGAATCGATTGTGGAAAGGGTTCAGCTCAACGCCTCTCGGGCATGATGATCCACAGCAGCAGGTACACGATGATGCCGCTGAAAGCCGTGCCAAAGGTAAGCACCACGTAGGCCAGCCTCACCAATGTGGGGTCGATGTCAAAATATTCGGCAATGCCCCCACAAACGCCGCCCAACATCCTGTCGTATGAGCGGTAGAATCGTTTCTTCTCCATGTCCGCCTTATATATATAATAGGTATAGGGCGATGCCCCTCATTATTCGTCGCCTGTGCCAGCATCCGACCCCTTGTCTTCCTTGAGAGCCATCCCATCCTCGTGCTCCTCCAATAGCTGGTGGGTGAGCAGGTTGATGTCGGTGTCCTCCCTGAGGGCGATGAATATGGTGTCGTCGCCGGCTATGGTGCCGATAATCTGTGGCCTGTTGGACCTGTCGATGTCGTAGGCGATGGCGCTTGCGTAGCCCGGGCGCGTCTTGATCACTCCCAAGAGGCCCGTGAAGTTGATGCCCAAGATCCCCGACTGGCGCAACATCTGGTTGGCCTTCACCGGGTCTGTTACCCGCTTGTACATGGTCTCGTTGGGAAGCACGTAGACGTAATCACCGTTCATGCTCGCTGCCTTGGCCACCTTGAGCTGCTTCAAGTCGCGGCTCAACGTGGCCTGTGTCACCCGAATTCTCTCTTTTGCCAACAAATCAAGCAAATCCTGTTGCGAATGAATCTCTTTGCTGGAAATCAACATTCTCAGAATTGCAAGTCTCTCTTGTTTGCTCTTCCTTTTCTTTTGCATCTTTATTCACCTTTAAAGTGATGCAAATTTACTGATAAATTATTTCATACCCAAGAAAAGTGGCCAAAAATGCCACTCAAATTGATGAATTTTAAGCAAAAAGCCACTTTGTTGGGGCGAAACACTTAATATATACTGCCAATCGGCCTCTTCGCAACTACAATTGGGCTTTTCCGCACGTAATCGGCGGCATCATGCCAAAGGCTTCATCTTTAACTTTAGGGCGCATATTGTGCAGCAGGGTTGCGCCCGTGGAGACTACCTTTGCACTATCCACCACACAAAAAGCATGGCGCCGCGGTGTCCTTAGCAGCCGGCGGCGCGACGAACCTTAAAAAACACTATCAATGACAGACTTTATGATCGAGTCACACGTCGACTCCATTCCCACAAACGACACCACCGCCTTGGCCAAAGAGCAAATGTATGCCGACTTCGACAGGCTGCTCCGCGCGAGCGACGAGGTGCGCAAGCGTTGGAGGGGTTCCAAGTCGGACCTCTTTGAGATGGCCTACCGCACCTACTACAACAATCGAATCACCGACGACAGCGGCGTGCCGCTGCCCTTCTCGCGCGTGTGCACCATCGTCTGCGACCGCTTCCACATCCACCGTCCGCAAAACATCTACACCTTTGCGCTCATGGCGTGTCGCCGCGAGGGCATCCGCGCCCACACGCTGCTCAAGAAGTACGAGTGGCGGATCAAGCGGCTCGCCCCCTGACGGGGAGAATGGATGCACGCACAACTTAGACAAGGGCAGCCCACAAACGTGGGCTGCCCTTGTTTTCTTCTTTCCGATGCGCTCTCGTCGGCAACCCCGCCCCCGGCGGTTACCTTATGGCGTCACTTCTGCGTAATCTTGGCCCTTGCGGTCATGCTGACTCCAAACTGTTCCGTGGTCTGCTCTGTCTCTCCGGAGACGAGCCAATTGTCGTCGCCCATGAGGAGCCTGCCATGGCCTTCGAGCTTCGCCTCGGCCATGCCCATCGTCTTGACCATGCTCCATGTGGATTCAAAGTCGCCGACATCCGCGCCGTTCTTCTCCAACACTTTCCTTAACGTCTCCTTCAGCGCATCCTCCGACATGTTGGTCTCATCCTTGAAGACCACCTCCTTGGCATCCACCGACGTGAAGTCGCGCTCTATGTTGAACAGGCCTCCCAGGGAGTAGCTCGTCTTGTCGCCGGCCTTGAGGGTCTTGCCGAAAAGAATGGTGACGAGGGTCTGGTCCAGCACGCTCTTGAACCCCTCGTCGTTGGCGAAGTCGGCAGCAATCTGCTTGGCCTCGTCTGAGAGGCCAAGCATGATCTCACTGGCGTTGAGCAGGTGGCGGAAACTGCCGTCGGGGTTGACAGAGAAGCGGATGGGCTTGTTGAGCATCACCCTATACGACTCCGCCATTTTCTGCATAGCCGTGGCCCCCGTGATGTCGCACGAAGTGTAGGTGTAGCTCATCAACACACTGTCGGCGGCCACTTGGCCCACTTCCATGCGGGAGTCGACCTTGATGGCGGCCTTGGCATTCTGGCGGTCGCTTGAGGTGGTGAGGTCAGACACCAATTCGTAGTTCTTCACCATCCCCTGCCTCAGAGTGGGAGTGAAGGTGGTTTGTGCCATGCCCGTCGTGGCGAGAGCCAGCCCGAGCAGCATTGAAGCGATTCTCATGAGTTTGTGGTTTTTGTGATGTGTGCAAAATACGGTTAAAGGCTGGTGTTCAGGATTGGGAACGGGTGTCATTCTACGAGTGTGGCCTTCATACCCGTCTTGTTCTTGCCCATTTCCCGTCCCAAGTCAGTCTCTATGCTAAAGGAGAACACAGTGGGCCACCAGTCCTGGCCGAAGACAAACTGTTTGGCGATGTTGAGGCTGCCTGCGTCGTCGGCAGAGGCCGAATGGATGTTGACCGTATGGCCGTCGGCCGAGAGCTGGTAGTGGTATGTCATATCGCTGTCGTCGCCCTGTTCCTGCATTCCGTCGGTGATGGTCTTGCCGAAGAGGCCGATTGGGGAGTTGACCATGTTCGACACCAGGTAGTTGTCGGAGAAGAGGTAGTCCAGATAGTCGCTGTCGGAGTCGTCGCTGTCGGCGGGATATTTTTCGCGCATTTCCTTCCCATTGAGAAGATGGCGCACGGAGCCGTCGAGGTTGACCGAGAACCTCACTTGCAGTCCCATGAACAATCCGCCGATGGTGGGGGCTTGGCCGGTGTTGGACTGTTGGAAGTTGGAGTAAGTGAGGCTGACGACAGCCGAGTCGGCGTTGGAAGCCAACACCTCATACGTCTGGTCGAAGTTGGAGCTCACCTGCTGCGAGTCGTCCGTGGCGACGAAGGACTCGTAGTGGTAGGTCTTTTTCAGCCCCTCCTTGAGCTGTGGCGTTATTCTCACCTGGGCTGCGGCCGTCGTGGCGACGGCAAGCAGCAAAGCCATCAAGATTTTCCTCATAGTTGTAGCATGTTGTTTTCGATTGTAAAAATAAGGATTTTATCGATACCGAGCAAGCAATGGGCGTAAAATTATCAGTTTTTAATAGATCGTGACTGAGGAGGGTTGCTGCTCATCGAATGTCGGCTTTCAATGAAGAAATGAAGTTTTTCGGTTCAATGACCATTCTCCTTCCCCTTTACATATAAATTTACCATGAATCCACGGAAAATATCCGCTGTGCCAGTTTTTCGACGAATTGCTCTCTAATTGCCTGGAGGCCCGCTGCCCTCAGCGGGCGCTGGATGACAACTTCTTCAGGTATTTTGGATAAAAGAACAACCAAAATCAGAAAAGCGGATTATTCGGCAATGTAGACAATAATATTGCCTGTTATGCAGAGGCCGTCATGCGATGGATTGTTGCAGCCTTTCCGTCTTATTCCCTCCCTCCAGCCACCGCGTGGGCCCCTGCATGTTACGAAGGTGTTAAGTTCTTGTTTACGATTCGATTACAATGCCATATTCAGCCCCATTCCAATCACCGCCTTGGGATAATTTGATTACTTTTGCGTGGAATTTTAAAATATTCAGGGAAATTAAACGACATTCACACAGACAAAAAGCTATCCCCATCGCCATGTCCTTGATGGTTGGGGAGTGGTCTTATAGACAAACGAAAACGACACATAATCTCACATCAACAACAAATCAGTTATGACAATCAAACATTATGTCTTGAGTCTTGTTGGACTGGCAGCAGTAGCCGCCTTGGCTTCCTGCTCTGACGAGCAGGAGTTCACCAACGAGAACACAGACGCACGCCGCATCGACGTGCAGCAGTTAACGTCCCAACAGGCTAAGGTGCGCGACTACGTGCCTCTCTACGCCTGCATCGCCCACCGCGGTTCCACCTACTGGGCTCCCGAGGAGACGGAGGCCGCTTGGAGATGGGCGCGCAACATGGGCGCAGACTATCTGGAGAGCGACATGCAGGTGACAAAGGATGGAGTGGTGCTCGCCAACCACGACGAGAACCTGAAGCGCACGACCGACATCGAGGCCGTGTTCTCCGATGAGGTGCCCAATATCCGCAAGGACTTCTACCGCTCCTTCCGCAACTCCGACGGGTCGCAGCATTTCACCGAGGCCGACATCGAGGCACAGTACCAGCGCGACGTTGCCGACTTCCGCTCCAACTACGCCATGTCCTACTACTATGCCGAGATGCTGATGCTCGACGCAGGCAAGTGGTTCTACGACGACACGCCGGAGCTTGAGCGCTCCTCCTTCGCCGCCAGGCACAACGGCAAGGTGGTCTACGATGCCAATGGCGTGCCGAGCATCCAGTATAGCGATGGCCTCTATGTTTCGGCCCTACAGGACCAGATCAATTACGCCATGGGCAACAAGCTCAACCGCGATGCCAATGGCCGCCGCATCCTCACCTATAAGATAAAGGACGAATACAAGGACATGACCCTGGAGCAGATCTACAACGCTGGGAAGGCCGCCGTGAAGTGCGACGATCCGAGCGTGGTGGGCGCAAAGGCCAAGAAGTACATGGACTTCGTGGAGTACAGCTTCGGCGACAAGAATGGCTCCACGGCCTACGTGCACGACCCCGCCGACAATGGCAACCGCCCAGGCATCTATCCCGAGTTCAAGGAGTCGTGGCTCAACCCCAAGGACATAGAAATCCGTGTGTACAACATTCTCGACGAGTGGGGATGGAACATCATCACCAAGCCTGAGCCCACGTCGAATCCCTTCTATGTAGACGGCAAGGTGAACGTGGGCAACACCAATGGAAAGGTGATTCTACAAACCTTCTCGTTCGACGCCCTCAACCGTTCCTACAACGTCTTTCAGGGACAGCTGCCCCTCTGCTATCTCCTCTGGATCAGCAGTCCCGCCTACGCCACCGACATTGCCTACGACACGCCCACTGGCTATGCCGACTTCATCAAGTATGCGCAGGACCACGGAGCCACCATCATCGGCCCCGCCATCGCCGGCGCGCCCAACAACTATCCTGAGATGAACCAGCCTTGGGAAGCCTACATGGTGCGCAGGTCGGGAATGCTCAACCATCCCTACTCCTTCGACACCTACGCCCAAATGGCAAAATACATGGGCTACTATGTCAACTACTGGGGCGACAACGGCACGCAGTTCGACGACCTGATGGCCGTCACCACGCAGCCCACCGCCTACACCACTTTCACCTCACCCAGGACACAGCCGGTTTATCTCGATGGCGTGTTCACCAACCACTCCGAGATCACGCTCCAGTATCTCATCGACAATGGCTTCCGCTGCAGCAGCAACATCCCCAATCCCTTCCATCCCGGAGAGGTCTACGACAACTCGCAGGCTCCCCACACTGTGCCCGACGCCAACCTGGTGCTGGAGCAGCTCGGATACAACAAGTAGTCTAACCCCCATTCAACAAGCAAAACAGAAAATGAAAAAGTATATTTGCATCTCCCTGCTCACCCTCTGCGCCCTCTCTGCCACGGCGCAGGACTTCGACTCGAAGCCCACAGTGACCATCGACGACAAGAACCAAGACCTCCACTTCACCGTTGGCGCGCGCTTCATGGCCGACGCCGCCTATTACAACACCGACTTCACGCCGTTGCAGTCGGGAGCTTCCATCACCGACGCACGCATCCGCACGTCGCTCACCTACCGCGACTGGTACTTCTATGCCGACTTCGGGTTCGGCGGAGGCAAGTTTGCGCAGAAGAACATCTTCCTGCAGTACAACCAGCAAACGGCCAAGGGCGGCAACCACGACATCAAGGTGGGCTACTACAACGACCCCGCCGGTTCCATGGCTCGCAACACCTCGCTCGGCAGCTACCACTTCATCTCCCGACCTGGCTCCTCCTACGCCTTGGGCGAGGGACGCGAATTGGGCGCCAGCTACAAGTATAGCGACGACCACTTCATGGCCTATCAGGGTGTGTTCACCGAGAACCAATATAATAAGGAGGAAGCCGGCTTCAACGGCATCGTGCTTGCCGGCCACTATCAGTGGCGACCCATCAACGACGGCGTGCAGACCCTCATGGTGGGTGGCAACATCCGCTACCAGCACGTGGGCGGGGGCGTAGCCGAGAAGAATGTCATCAAGAAGACGCTCTCGCTAGGCCAGTCGTTGGAGACCTATGTGGACGAGGACGACCAGTTCGTGTCGTGCAGCCTGCCATGGGCGGAGAATGTACTCGACGCAGGCGCTGAGGCGCTCTACCACAACGAGAAGTTCTTCGTGCGCGGTGAGTACATGTACAAGCATGTCACCAAGAAGCGCGACTCCAAGACGCTCTTTGAGGCCAGCAACAACAACATCGACACTTGGGGGACGCTCGACGCCTGGATGGCGGCCAACCCGCTGCGGAGCAACAATTTCCATGGCGGATATGTTGAGGCTGGCTTCATGGTGTTTGGCAACCCCTACAGCTTCGACAGCCGTGAGGGCGTGCTGAGGGGACTCTCCGGGCGCTCGCTCGAAATCGTCGCCCGTTGGAACTACACTGGGCTGAACGACATCGTCAAGGGCGAGTACTATTCGGCCGGCCGCAACCAGTATTATCCCAGCGGCAAGATGGAGGACTGGCCCTACGCCTCGACAAGTGTTGGCGGCGGATGCGTGCGTTCCTGGACCGTCGGAGCCAACTACAGCTTCAACCGCTACGTGCAGGTGATGCTCGACTACACCTACCACCGCCTGACCAAGGACTTCCTGCCCAACGACAAGAACATCCATGCCGTGCAGGCCCGCGTGCAGTTCATCTTTTAGGAGTAAGACGACAGACTTTGATAATGGGAATGGGGACGACATCTCGATTGGTGTCGCCCCCATTGTCTTGTGCCCTTGGCTGCCGGCGCCCGATTCTTGGCCTCTTTTTGGATAGTATGCCACAAATGTGGACGCAAAAGCGATTTTTCTGCTCCCTGTTGACGGTAAGCACGAAAAATTTGTTATTTTTGCAGAAAACAACGATTATGACACAAGAAGAGAAGACACAGATAGAAGAGAGGATAGTGGACGTGCTCAAGACGGTCTACGACCCAGAGATTCCCGTAGACATCTGGAACCTCGGCATGGTATACAAGATAGACGTGAAGGACGACGGCACAGTGGACATGGACATGACGTTCACCGCCCCGTCGTGTCCCGCCGCCGACTTCATCCTTGAGGACGTGCGCACCAAGGTGGAGAGCGTGAAGGGCGTGAAGAGCGCCAACGTGAACCTCGTCTTTGAACCCGCCTGGGACCAGAGCATGATGAGTGAGGAGGCGCGCACGGAATTGGGTTTCGACTGACGGCTTATGAAGAACGTTTATTTTCTTTCCGACGCCCACTTGGGCTCCTGGGCCATCGAGCATGGACGCACCCAGGAGAGAAGGCTGGTGAGGTTTCTCGACTCCATCAAGCATAAGGCAGCCGCCATCTACCTCCTGGGCGACATGTTCGACTTCTGGGACGAATACCGCTACGTGGTGCCAAAGGGCTACACGCGCTTCCTGGGCAAGCTCTCCGAGCTGACCGACATGGGCGTGGAGGTGCATTTCTTCACCGGCAACCACGACCTCTGGACCTACGGCTACCTGCGCGACGAGTGCGGGCTGATCGTCCACACCCGCCCCGTCACCACCGAAATCTTCGGCAAGGTGTTCTTCCTGGCCCATGGCGACGGGCTGGGCGACCCCGACGGCAAGTTCAAACTGCTGCGCAGGCTGTTCCACAACCGCACATGCCAAGTCATGCTCAACGCCCTCCACCCGCGCTGGGGCTTATGGTTGGGGCTGACATGGGCCAAGCACAGCCGACTCAAGCGGGCCGACGGCAAGGAGGCTCCCTATATGGGCGAGGACAGGGAATACTTGGTGCGCTTCACCAAGCATTACATGGAGAGCCACAGCAACATCGACTACTTCATCTACGGCCACCGCCACATCGAACTCGACCTGACCCTCGGCCACCGCAGCCGCATGATCATCCTCGGTGACTGGATATGGCAGTTCACCTACGCTGTGTTCGACGGCGAGCATCTGTTCTTGGAGCAATACGTGGAGGGGGAATCCAAGCCGTAGCCCTCTTCCCGCCCTCCTTGCATCTGCCCAAATGCGGTTTGGAATGCCTTGACTTGAAGCTTTCTGCCGTAGAATTTTATGCGCGTAAGCGCAATTTTACGCGATAGCGATTTTCCTCATGGGCAGGCTTGCCACCAAAGGTGTGGGTCTGAAGCGATGGGGAGGCCGTCGAGCTTGCTCGTAAGGCCACCCCATCGCTTCAGACCCATAGCTCC
>SFCY01000090.1 GCA_004558865.1 Bacteroidales bacterium | reverse complement strand
AAAGTTACAAAAAAATCCAAGAAATCGATACTTTTTATATAAGATAATGCCAAAATAGTTATAATTGGCAAGCCAACACACAATACTGCTGACAAAATGAGCAGCATTGGGGCTTAGGCCACCGATGGGAGTTAGGCAGATCCTCAGCCGCTTTGCCGCCCGCGAGACCTGTGATGGGAAAGCACAAAAAAAGGAACCGGTTGGGCGTAAGTCCCCCACTCCGGTTCCTCGGTATGGTTCTATTGCTGGATCATCATGCGAGCCTCTTCTCCAAGCGCTCACGGATGGCGGCGATGAAGTCCTTGCTGTTCACCTGGCGGGCGTTGACACCCTCCATGAGGTTGACAAGGTCCTTGGTGGCTATGCCCTCGTTGAGCGTGTCGAAGCAAGCGCCCTCAAGCTGGTCGCCGAAGTTCACCAACTCCTTGATGCCGTCCTTCTCGCCGCGCTTGCGCAGAGCGCCCGACCATGCAAAGATGGTGGCAATGGGGTTGGTGGACGTCTCCTCGCCCTTCAGATACTTGTAGTAGTGGCGGGTCACCGTGCCGTGGGCAGCCTCATACTCGTAGTTGCCGTCGGGGCTGACAAGCACACTCGTCATCATGGCCAACGAGCCGAAGGCGGTGGAAACCATGTCGCTCATCACGTCGCCATCGTAGTTCTTGCAAGCCCAGATGAAGCCGCCCTTGCTGCGGATGACGCGGGCCACGGCATCGTCGATGAGCGTGTAGAAATACTCCAAGCCGCGCTTCTCAAACTCGTCCTTGTACTCCTGAAACACCTCCTCGAAGACTATGCGGAACTGGGCGTCGTACTTCTTGGAGATGGTGTCCTTGGTGGAGAACCACAGACTCTGGTTCGTGTCGAGGGCAAACTTGAAGCAGCTGTGGGCGAAGGAGCGGATGGACTTGTCGAGGTTGTGCATGCCCTGGATCACACCAGGACCCTTGAACTCGTGGATGACCACCTCTTCGTGCTTGCCGCTCTGGCCGTCGAACACCAGCTTGGCCGTTCCCGGCTCGTCAACCCTCAGCTCCACGCCCTTGTAGACGTCGCCGTAGGCATGACGGGCGATGGTGATGGGCTTCTCCCAGTTCTTCACCGCGGGATGGATGGACGGGATGGTGATGGGCGTACGGAACACAGTGCCGTCGAGAATGGAGCGGATGGTACCGTTGGGGCTCTTCCACATCTCGTGGAGCTTGTACTCGTCCATGCGCTTGAGGTTGGGAGTGATGGTGGCGCACTTCACGCCCACACCATACTTCTTCGTAGCCTCTGCAGCCTGAACGGTAACCTGGTCCTTGGTCTCGTCGCGATGCATAAGGCCAAGGTCGTAGTATTCCGACTTCAGGTCGACGAACGGAAGAATCAGCTCGTCCTTTATCATTTTCCAGAGAATCCTGGTCATCTCGTCACCGTCCATCTCTACGATGGGGGTTGTCATCTTGATTTTCTCCATTGTTGTGTTTGATTATTAGTTAGATTTAATTTGTCGATGGATGATAAGGGGAAGGAGAAGCCAAGGGCCGCCACCCAAGGCGACTCGGCCGACGGCGACTCCCCGTGGCTTCACCCTGCCCTTTGATGTGACTTATTTCTTGCCTGCGTAGTAGTTCATCAGACAGCCGGCCATCAGCACCTCGCGCTCGGCCTTGCCGAGATTGTTGAAGAAGAGGTGGATGGGCTTCACGCCGTCCTTGGTTATGACCTGCGCGTCGATTTCCTCCTTGCCTTCCTCCATGGCCTTGCGGATGCCCGGCACGAACACCATGTCGCCGGCAACATAGTCGAACGGCGTGTCGGGAGCGATGGTGAACGGAACGATGCCCCAGTTGATGCAGTTGCTGCGATAGCGCTTGGTGGCATACTCGTAGCAGATGTTGGCGTCGCCGCCCAACACCTTTTGGCAGGAAGCGGCCTGCTCGCGTGCGGAGCCGTCGCCCGGCTTGTTGGCGAAGACGCAAGAGCCGAAGGAGGTGTCCTTGTCGCTGGCTCCCACTTTCTTCAAAGCCTCCAGCACGTGCTGCGGGGTCTTGCCGTCGCGGCGCTCGTGGTCTTCCTGCTGGATGCGCTTGGCGATGCCCACATACTCAGGCACGCGGCGCGAGAGGGCAAACTCTGAAAGCTTGAGCGGATTGGAGCGGTAGCTGGAAGTCTCGCCCGAAGGAATCAGCTCATCGGTGGTGGTCACGGGGTCGTGGATGACGGCGGCCAGCTCAAGCAGCATGTTGTCCATCATGGGGAACATGTGTGGCCAGTCCTTGATGTTGGGGCCATAGCGGAGCTCATAGTTGGGATCAGCCTTGCCGAAGCCATTGAACACGCGGTGCTCATAGATGCGGCCGTCGTATTTGTAGGGACCGTAGTTGTCGGTGTAGTCCACATCTGTGGCTGCGGTGAGTCGGCCTCCATTGGCGGCAGAGGCTGCGATGGAGCGGGCGTCCATCAGAGCCACCCATGAGATCTGTCCCTGTCCGGGCTTGGAGCCCTCGCGGTTGGGGAAGTTGCGCGTGGTGTGGCGGATGCTGAAGCAGTCGTTGCCGGGAACGTCGCCAGCACCGAAGCACGGGCCGCAGAAAGCGGGCTTCAACACAACGCCAGCCTCGGTGAGCGTCTGGGCGATGCCGCTGCGCTGGATGGCGAGAGAGACGGGGGCAGACTGCGGATAGGCCGACATGGTGAAGAAGTCGTTTCCTATGCTCTGGTTGTCGAGAATGGCCGCAGCCTCACTGAGGTTGTCGTAGGTGCCGCCGGAGCAGCCGGCGATGATGCCTTGGTCGGCATAGACGCCACCATCGTGAATCTTGCTCATCAGGTCGATGGTGACCTTGTCGCCGTATTTCTTGCGTCCCTCGGCCTCTATCTTCTGCAGAATCTCCTGAGGATGCTCCTGCAACTCGTGGATCGTGTAGGCATTGGAAGGATGGAACGGCAGGGCAATCATAGACTCCTGCGTGCTGAGGTCGATGCGGATCATGGCATCATAGTAGGCCACCTTGCCGGGACGGAGCTCACGGTAGTCCTGCGGACGATTGTGGAGCTCGTAGTGGTGCTTCACCTCGTCGTCGGTGACCCAAATGGAGCTCAGGCAAGTGGTCTCTGTGGTCATGATGTCGATGCCATTGCGGAAGTCGATGGGCAGGTTCTTCACGCCGGGGCCGGCAAACTCCAGCACCTTGTTCTTCACAAAACCGCTCTCAAAGGTGGCCTTGACCAGGGAGATGGCCACGTCGTGCGGGCCGATGCCCTTCTTGGGCTTGCCCTCAAGCCAAACCAGCACCACCTGCGGCGGATTGATGTCCCAAGTGTTGCGGAGCAGCTGCTTCACCAGCTCACCACCGCCCTCGCCGACTCCCATGTTGCCGAGGGAGCCGTAGCGGGTATGGCTGTCGGAGCCGAGGATCATGTTGCCGCACTTGGTCATGGCCTCACGGGCATACTGATGGATGACGGCCAAGTTGGCCGGCACGTAGATGCCGCCATACTTCTTGGCTGCGGAGAGGCCGAAGATGTGGTCATCCTCGTTGATGGTGCCTCCTACGGCGCAAAGCGAGTTGTGGCAGTTGGTCATGGCGTAGGGCAACGGAAACTCCTCGAGACCGCTGGCGCGCGCCGTCTGGATGATGCCCACGTAGGTGATGTCGTGTGACATCATCGCGTCGAAGCGGATGTGCATCTTGCTGTCCGCAGACTTGCCCACTTCGTGGGCGCGCAGAATCGAATAGGCGATAGTCTGCTCGCGTGCCTCGTCGGGCGAAGGAAGTCCTTCCTTCTGAGGTACTATCTGCTGGCCATCCAGCAAATAAACTCCATGATTAATAAGTTCCACCATAATAGATTTAAATTTAAGGATATTAACAGTTTTACAGACAGCCCCACGGCGGCATTTCGGTGGGTGCCAGTGGGCGCTGTCAAAGGTTGGATGCTATGTTGTTGCCGACGCTGCGGTGGGCAGCACGGCGTCGAAAAATATCGTGAGAGAGAGCATGTCGGCACTGCCGCCCGGCGAAATCCACTGTCGGGTGAATTGCTCGTCCAAGAGGCGTAGGCCACGGAGGGTGAAGTTCTGGAGCAGCCGTGAGGCCTGAAGCTTCACTTCTCTTGCCGTCTCCACATTGGCGCGGTAGATGACGTTGGTGTCGTCGAGGGTGGAGATGATTTTCAGCAGGGTCTTTTGATAGCAGTAAGGGTCGTTGCGGTGCTGCCGCAGAAAGGGCAGCCACGACTCGAACAGGTCTGAATAGCCGCCCATAGCCACCGATCGGGCTCCCCGCGCCGAGGTGTTGCGGCAGACGTATCCGCCGTGGGTGCGCTGGGCTGGGGGAACGTGGCTGGCGAGGCTGGCGATGACATCGCTCAACTTCCGCCCACTGATGTTTTCCACACCCTCCGACTTGGCGAGGAAGGCCGTGGCGGCAATGGCGAGTCCCATGCAGAAAAGGGCTCCACGGTGGGTGTTGACGCCATTCGTGGTCTTGAGCATGGCGCGCTCAGCCTCACGCCCCACCTCCCGGAGCGAGTCCATGTTGGGCATGGTGCCGCTCCAAGCCATTTCGGCGAAGCGGTTGAAGAAGGGGTGCAGGGCCTGGATGCTGCGCGTCATGAGCGTATGGTCCATGTCTTTGTGGGCACCGCAGTTGTCGCGGTCCACGAGTCCCGGCTTCGGCGTCGTATCGAGTTCATCCTGCAAGGCGCACGTGGCAAGACGTGAGATAAGGAATGGCACTGTGGAGTCGACCACCAGAGCGGCGGCCTCGCTGAGTGAGTGGTTCTTCAGCGCGGCCCTCACGCGGGATGCGCTCACCGCCGAGCCGTCCTGCCCCACCCTCTCGATGACGTTCAGCTGGATGCCTCTGGGGGGCAGCAACCGGGCCATCAGCTCATTGTAGCGGTTGGTGAGCGGGTCGGTGGGCTCACTTCCCACAAAGCGCACACTGACATTGAGCGCGGGGGCTATGTAATGGGTGAAGATGTCGAGGTCAAGCTGTATCTGGCTGTCGGTGACATCGCTGAGGCTCTTGATGAAATAGGAGGGGAAAGTGGATGAGGACACCGTGTAGGCACTGCCCTTGCAGACCGTGACATTCTTCAAATCGTCAGTGCCCAGCTCGATCATCTTCTTGCGCTCCACGTAGGAGAAGACCGAGCGGTCTTCCTTGACGGGAATGACGAAGAGGTGATCCACCTGCTTGGCTGCCGTCTCGATGAGGTAGCGGTGACCCTTGGTGAAGGGATTGGCGTTGATGACAATGGCTCCGCATCTGCCCTCATGGCGCAGCGACTGCAGGTAGTGGCAGTAGCGCGAAAGAGGTTCCTTGTTGCTCTCCAAGAACACGGCCCTGTCGCTGCGTCCAATCAACTCAAAGGCCATACTCTGGAAGATGCCGAGGTTCTGCGGTTTGGTGATGACCTTCACCGTGGGGTAGCCACGCCGTCCCACCATCATCATCAAGTGGGAGACCAGCCGGTTGGCGAGGTGCTCGTCGCGACAGTCGGGCCTTACGGCCACACACCGTATCGTATCGCCGAGCAGTCCGCCAGCGGCCAAGATGTCGTCGCCGCCCATCGGGGAAATCACGGCATAATAGTCCATATTGTCCACACGCAGGTCGCTGGAGCCAAGAAACTCCTTCACCTTGTTGCGTGCAGGGGCGTATGAGAGTGGCACTTCGTGTATCTCAAAGTCGCTGTACATAGTCGCTGATCATTTCCTTTATCCTGGCCTGCAATTCCTCTTGCGTGTGGGTATGCCTCCTCATGCAGAGGCGGGCCTCATTGCCGCAAATCAAGCATTTGCGGGGTTCCAGTCCCAATTGCCGGCGAGATACGGGGACACCGCCCGGGCCTATCACGTCCACATCGAAGAGACGGCCCAAAGGATGGCTCTCCTCTATCTCGCAGCAGCGGCGCTTCACATCCTCCGCTCCCAACTTCACCATGCAGTAGGCTTCGAAGCCCGTCGCGAGGTCTTTCTCCTCCCAGAGCCGCATGTCGTCGTCGAAAGCGGAACGCACGGCCTTGGCGGCCGCTGTGGCAACGACGAGGGAACTGGCATTCCGCTTCACCTTGCCCGGCATGACAACAGTGAGACAAACCAGCGTCAGTTCTGGATAGTGGGCCATGAGATTCTTCTCGTGGCTCCATCGGCGGTCACGGCTGGCAAGAAGTTCTGTCAGCGAAATCTCCAGTTCCTTCATCGGTTGCTTATTTGAATATTGAGACTTGTTGAAATCAATCTACAATGTTTCTAATCACATCCTGCACCTGTCCGTGGCGGTTGAGCACCACACCAACCACCTTGTCGCCGAAGGGCAGCGGATCGGGCGTGCCGATGACACGGAGAGCACGGTCGCGAAGCTCCTCAAGGGTGACGAGCTTGATGCCGGCCTCTTCCAAGCTCTTGGCCAGGTCGGGGCGCTGCGGGTTGACAGCCACGCCATACTCCGTGACCACCACGTCTACGTTCTCACCGGGAGTGATGAGCGTGGTCACATGGTCGACGATGCAGGGGATGCGGCCGCGCAGCAACGGGCAGACGATGATGCTCAGTGCGGAGTCGGCAGCCGTGTCGGGATGGCCGCCAATGGCGCCACGGATGATGCCATCACTGCCCACCAGCACGTTGACATTGAAGTTGACGTCCACCTCAAGGGCCGAGAGGATGACGATGTCGAGATAGTGGGTGGCAGCACCCTGCTCCTCGGCGCTTGCATACTCATTGGCCGCCACTTCCTTGTGCATCGGGTCATTCTTGAGCGACTCGGCGGCAACCTTGTCAAAGGACTGCACGTCGACGAGCCTGTCGATGAGCCCCTCCTCGTGCATCTTCACCATGTGGGCGGTGATGCCGCCAAGAGCGAAGGATGCCTTGATGTTGTTGTCTATCATGTATTGGCGGATATGCTTCACAACGGCGAGCGAGGCGCCACCAGAACCGGTCTGGATGGAGAAGCCGTTCTTCATGTAGCCACTGTTGATGACCACCTGTGCGGCAGTCTGCGCCAACAGGATGTCGCGCGGGTTCTTGGTGTCGCGGATGGCGCCGGAGGCTATCTGGGAGGAATCGCCCACAGAGTCGACCACCACCACGTAGTCAACGTCTCGCTCCGAGATGGAGTTGTGGAGGTTGGGGTAGCTCACAAGGTCGTCGGTGACAATCACCACCTTGTCGGCATGGCGCGAATCGGGGAGCGCATAGCCCAAGGAGCCGCAGATGGACTTGGCGTTGGGGGAGCTGCTGTAGCCGCAGGCGTTGCCCAACGGGTCGCAGGAAGAGGCGCCGAGGAAGGCCACATCGATATGCAGCTTGCCGTTGGCAATTTCCTGTCCACGGGTGCCATGGGAACGGAACACCACGGGTTCCTTCAACAGTCCATGGGAGATGGCCTTGCCCAACTCGCCGCGCATACCACTGGTGGAAATGCCGGTCACGACACCATTCTTGATATGGTCAATCAGCGGCGTGTCGGCGTCGGTCAAGCTGGAGGCGGCCACCTTGATGTCCTTGAAGCCCATTTCGGCAATCTTCGCCATCACAAGGGGAAGCACCTTGTCGCCCTTGCGGAAATGATGATGGAAGGACACGGTCATGCCGTCCTTGAGGCCCACCTTGCGGATGGCCTCCTCAAGGGTGACGACTTTGGAACTCTCTTTCTGATATTCTGTGCGGGGTGTGGCGACCTTTTTGTCGTTGCAGTCGCTCACGTTCATATTCAAATGCTCAGCCACTTCCTGGAGAAGGGCCTGGCGGTCTTCTATCTTTTTCATGCTAAATCCTCCTTCTTTATAACGTGTGAAGCCAAGGCGAGGTCAATGACGCGCTGAGCGCGGAGCACTACGGGGCGGTCCACCATCTTGCCGTTGACAGCGATCACACCACTGCCTTTCTTTTCTGCTTCCTTGATGGCTGCCACCACACGCATGGCCTTGTCAATATCTTTCTGTTTGGGGATGAACACTTCGTTGACCACGGGTATCTGCCTGGGGTTGATGACAGACTTGCCGTCGAAGCCGAGCTGCTTGATGAGCTCCACCTCCTTGCGGAAGGTATCCATGTCGTTGAGGTTGGAATAGACAGTATCGAGGGCGTCGATTCCAGCGGCCCTTGCAGCCACGACGATGGTCTGGCGGGCCAACAGCAGCTCAATGCCCTCGGGCGAGCGCTGTGTCTTCAGGTTGGCGCAATAGTCCTCGGCGCCAAGGGCGATGCCCATCATGCGCTTTGAGGCCGTTGCTATGGCGTAAGCGTTGACCACACCCAGGGCACTCTCAATGGCTGCCATAATCTTGGTGCGGCCAAGACAGCCGAGTTCCTTTTCCACTTTCTCGATCTCGGCTTCCACCTCCCTCACTTCGTCGGCGGTTTCAGTCTTGGGCATACGGATTACGTCGACGCCGGCTTTCACCACGGCCTCGATGTCCTTCTTGCCGTAAGGAGTGTTGAGGGGATTGATTCTCACCACCATCTCCGTGTCGCCGTAGTCAATGGTCTTCAACGCATTGTAGACGAGCAAACGCGCAGTGTCCTTCTCTGCCATAGTCACGGAATCCTCCAGGTCGAGCATAATGGAGTCGGGACCGTAGATGAAGGCATCAGCCATCATGCCGGGGTTGTTGCCCGGCACAAACATCATGGTTCTTCTTAATCTTTGCATAGGTCAATTGCAGGTTTAGTTGGTTTGATTGTTTAAAGAGGACGGCTTTCATCCTCAGTCTGGCATTCTCGATGATCAGTCTTTCCAGACATCCTGTCCAGTGGCCCTGACAGCGGCTGCCGTCACGCGGGCTCTGATTGTACAGTCGAGGGCACCTTTGTCAGTTGCTTTGACGTGGGCTTTGTCAATGCCGCGCTCATGGAGCGTCTCGGCGATGACTTTCTTGATCTGGGCGCCAAACTGATAGGCAACTGTGCTGTCCAGATCTATCTCCAGAGCGTCTTTCTCAGTGGGCGCTATCTGAATGAGAATGTCGCCAGACTCCAGTGTGCCAGCAAAAGAATCCTTCAGTTCCATAGTTTAAATTTTAAGTTAGTACATGTGTATATAAAAAAAACGAAAGCAAAGCATGTCTTGCAGTGGCACCCACAGCACCTCTGTCATCGACGCTTACGCTCCCGCGAGTAGTTGACGGTGAAATTTGTCCCTTCATCAACTTGGTGAATCACTCCACACA
>SFCY01000089.1 GCA_004558865.1 Bacteroidales bacterium | reverse complement strand
GACTTGACGTTTTGAGACCGATAGATGCAGAAGACGACCGAAACGACAACTGCACTTTATCGATTATTCTATCAGCCTAATTTATAGAACCAGCCTTAACATCAAGGATTTTAAAGACGCTGATCAATCGGATATAAAGACAACCGCTCCTCCATCTTTTCTGAATGAATTTCAAGTTGCAGAAAAGGAAGAAAAAGAGGAATGATGTTTCCTGGCGATGGACCGCAATTCCACGATTCTATGGAACATCAATCTTGTAGGCTAAGAACGCGCGCTTCCAACCGCAGGAGCCGCAGCTTGTGTCGGCTCCAATGATGCCCCAAGCACAACAACCCCTGCCGACGCCTACAACCCAAAGAGAGAGAAGGAAACATCTTGGCACAGGCAGCGACAAATCGCAACTTTTTTCAGCGTTCTTTCTCTTTTGTCGCCCGTTTTTCTTAACTTTGCAAAGAAATAATCCTTGAACAATAGAATGAGCGACAATACAACAGACGACGACAAGAAGATGACCGACGACGAGGAACTTCCCGTTGACAGCCACTCCGACTATAAGCCCGTGGACCGTTTCGACGCCGCTGCCGTTCACCATCTGAGCGGCATGTACAAGAACTGGTTCTTGGACTATGCGTCGTACGTGATCCTGGAACGCGCCGTACCCCACATCGAGGACGGCCTGAAACCCGTGCAGCGACGCATCCTCCACAGCATGAAGCGCATGGACGACGGACGATACAACAAGGTGGCCAACATCGTGGGTCACACCATGCAGTTCCATCCCCATGGCGACGCGTCGATAGGCGACGCACTGGTGCAGTTGGGACAAAAGGAGCTGCTCGTCGACACGCAGGGCAACTGGGGCAACATCCTCACCGGCGACCGCGCCGCCGCCCCGCGATACATCGAGGCCAGGCTGTCGAAGTTCGCCTTGGAGGTGGTGTTCAACCCCAAGACCACCGACTGGCAGCTGTCCTACGACGGACGCAACAAAGAACCTATCACACTGCCCGTGAAGTTTCCCCTCCTGCTCGCACAGGGCGCGGAGGGCATCGCAGTGGGACTGAGCTGCAAGGTGCTGCCCCACAACTTCAACGAGCTTTGCGACGCCGCCGTGAGCTATCTCCAAGGCAAGCCCTTCACGCTCTATCCCGACTTCCCAACGGGGGGAGCCATCGACGTGTCGAAATACAACGACGGCCAGCGGGGAGGCTCGCTCAAGGTGAGGGCCAAGATAGAGAAGCTCGACTCCAAGACGCTCGTCATCCGCGAGATTCCCTACACCAAGACCACCGTCACCGTAATCGACTCCATCAAGAAGGCCATTGAGAAAGGCAAGGTGAAGGTGCGCAAGGTGGAGGACATGACCGCCTCGCAGGTGGAGATACAACTCCACCTCACCCCCGGAACGAGCAGCGACAAGACCATCGACGCCCTCTACGCCTTCACCGACTGCGAGACCAACATCGCGCCCAACTGCTGCGTGATAGAGGACAACCGCCCACAGTTCCTCACCGTGGGCGACGTGCTGCGCCACAACGTGGACCGCACGATGGGACTGCTGCGACGCGAGCTGCAAATCCGCCGCAACGAGCTCCAGGAGCAGCTCTTCTTCGCCTCGCTGGAGCGCATCTTCATAGAGGAGCGGATGTATAAGGAGCGGCGGTTCGAGCAGGCCCCCAACCAGGACGCCGTGGTGGACTTCCTCGACGAGAAGTTCACGCCATTCAAGAAAATGCTCTTCACCGAGATTCTGCCCGACAACAAGGCCGTGGCCGACGCACTGGCGGGCGAGGCACGCCCCGTGTTCTTCCGCGAAATCACACGCGAAGACTACCTGAGGCTGCTCGAAATCAAGATGCAGCGCATTCTGAAGTACAACAAGGACAAGGCCGACCAGCTCATAGCGAAGATTCTCGGCGAGGTGAGGGACATCGACCACGACCTGGCCCACATGACCGACGTCACCATAGCATGGTATGAGCACTTGAAGGCGGTCTACGGCAAGGACCATCCCCGCAAGACGGAAATCCGCAACTTCGACACCATCGACTCCACGAAAGTGGTGGAGGCCAACGAGAAGCTCTACATCAACCGCCAGGACGGCTTCGTGGGCACGGGACTGAAGAAGGACGAGTTTGTGTGCAACTGCTCCGACATCGACGACATCATCATCTTCTACCGCGACGGAAAATACAAGGTCATCAGAGTGGCCGACAAGATTTTCGTGGGCAAGAACGTCATCTGGGTGCAGGTGTTCAAGAAGAACGACCGACGCACCATCTACAATGTGGTATACCGCGACGGCAAGCATGGCTTCAGCTTCATCAAGCGCTTCAACGTGACATCCATCACCCACGACAAGGAATACGACCTCACCCAAGGCACACCCGGATCGAAGGTGCTGTATTTCACCGCCAACCCCAACGGCGAGGCGGAAGTCATCAAGGTGACGCTCGACCCCAACCCCAAGAAGAAGAAACAGAACATCTTCCTCGACCGCGACTTCAGCGACATCCTCATCAAGGGACGGGCATCCAAGGGCAACCTGCTGACCAAGGAGAGCGTGCACCGCATCGGACTGAAGAGCCACGGCCACTCCACCCTCGGCGGCCGCAAGGTGTGGTTCGACCCCGACGTGAACCGCATCAACTACGAGGAGCACGGACGATTCCTCGGAGAGTTCAACGACGACGACTCCATTCTCGTGGTGCTGGACAACGCCGACTTCTACATCACCAACTTCGACGCCAACAACCACTATGAGGACAACATCAGGGTGATAGAGAAGTGGAACCCCAAAAAGGTGTGGACGGCCGTGCTCTACGACGCCGACAACGACAACTACCCCTACATCAAGCGATTCACCATGGACGCCACCAAACGCCACCAAAACTATCTGGGCGACAACCCGGCCTCGAGGCTCATCCTGCTCACCGCCACGCCCTATCCAAGGCTCAAGGTGGTGTTTGGCGGAGCCGACGCCGTGAGGGAGCCTATGGTGATTGAGGCCGACGAGTTCATCGGACTGAAGAGCTTCAAGGCCAAGGGCAAGCGGCTCACCACCTTCGAGCTGGACCACGTGGAGGAATTGGAGCCCACACGACAGCCCGAACCGGCAGCCGACGAAGAACCGGCCACTGACGGCGGTGAGAACAACGGCGAGCCGGAAGACCTCGACCCGGACAGGGGAAAGACCCAACAGCAGGTGATCGACGAGATTACCGGCCAACTCAACATGTTTACGGATGACGACTTCAAGTAGGATTCTGCTCTCGGCCCTCCTGCTGTGCCTGCCGGCGTGCGGAAAGTCACAGACCAAGGAGGCGGCCAACGTCTTCGGCATTGGCTACAACCGCCAGCTCGACACCTACCTCTCGCCCGAGCACTACACGGGCACGGAGCTGCGCTATGCCAACACCACCACCTGGCTGCGCCCCGGGCGACACTGGGCAAGGCAGATGACCCATCAGGCAATGGCAAGCTACACCAAGATGCGCACTGGCGACAACCAGTATGTAGGAGGCATGTACAACTTCCGCTTCGCCTTCCAGCGCAAGCTCGCCCCGCTCACGCTCGGCGGGGGAGAGCTGCAGGCACGTGTGGGGGCGGGCCCCGACTTCTGGCTCGGCTTCCTCTACAACACGGGCAACGGCAACAACCCCGCCCAAGCGCGACTGGCTCTGCGACTCACGCCCGAGGCCGACGTGTGCTACAGGTTCAAGGTGAAGGAGAGGCTGTGGGCGGCCAAGCTCAATTTCGCCATGCCATTGGCCGGACTCCAGTTCTCGCCCAACTACGGCCAGAGCTACTATGAGATCTTCACCCGCGACAACTACGACCACAACGCGGCGCCCACATGGCTGGGCTCCTCGCCCACCTTCTCCACCCGGCTGACCATCGACATCCCCCTCGGGCGCACCAGCCTCACGGTTGGCTATTTGGGCGACTGCCAGCAGGTGGAGGTCAACCAACTCAAATACCTTTCCTACACCCATTCGCTGCTCATCGGATGGACCATCAACAAATGACACCTATGAAGAGAATCGTGATGTTTCTGCTCCCCCTGCTCTTTCTGACGGGATGCATCGACGAAGAGCAACTCGACAACACCCCGCGGGGCAACTTCGAGGCCCTGTGGCGCATCATGGACGAGCACTATTGCTTCTTCACGGAGAAAGGTGTGGACTGGGACGCTGTGCATGAGAAGTACGCCCGGCAGATAGACAACTCCATGACCGGCGCACAGACATTCGAAGTGATGGCCAACATGCTCTCGGAGCTGCGCGACGGCCACGTCAACCTCTACACACCCTACGACGTGGGACGCTACTGGGCCTGGCACGAGGACCATCCGAGCAACGTCAGCGACACGCTGCTGCGCCACTATCTCGGCACCGACTACCGCATCGCATCGGGCATGAAATACCGCATTCTCGACGACAATGTGGGCTACGTGCGCTGCGCCACCTTCGAGAACCAGTTGGGGGGCGGCAACCTCGACGAGATGCTGCTCTACCTGATGCCCTGCAACGGACTGATACTCGACGTGAGGGGCAACTCTGGAGGCCGGCTCACCAGCGCGGAGGAGCTGGCGGCGCGCTTCTGCAACGAGAAGACTCTCGTGGGCTACATGCGCCACAAGACCGGCAAGGGACACAACGACTTCTCCGGCCTGGAGGAGCAATACATCAAACCCTCGAAGGGCGTGCGCTGGCAGAAGCCCGTGGTGGTGCTGACCAACCGCGAGGTGTACAGCGCGGCCAACGAGTTTGTGAAATACATGAAGGTGTTTCCCGCGTGCACCGTAGTGGGCGACAGCACAGGCGGCGGCGGTGGACTCCCCTTCTCTTCTGAACTGCCCAACGGCTGGGCCATACGCTACTCGGCCTGCCCCATGTACGATGTCGACGGCCGACTCGCCGAGCCGGGGCTGGCCCCCGACGTGAGGGTGGGCCTCAGCCACGAGGACTTCAACCGCAACCTCGACACCATCATCGAATACGCCCGCAGGATGCTCAAGACCGGCCTCTAAGCTCCACAGCTTTTCACTGACCGAAAAAGAGATTCCGCTGAAATTTTTTGTCGGCCAAGGAGGGTATTCTTATCTTTGTAGCGACAAGTAGGAGGCGCGGCGTCCCCGCCGCGCGAGAATGTGCGGCGAGGACGCTGGGCCAGAATGTGCGGCGAGGACGCCGCGCGAGAATGTGCGGCGAGACGTCGCACCTCCTACTGCGTTATATAGAAGAACAAAACGAGAAGCCAATGACAAACTGTTTCCGCAAATACAAAGAGCATGTCGTCTACCTGATGATTTGGGCCATCCTGTTCTTGGCCCCCGTCATCAGCATGTACCTCGAAGTGCGCTCGGGCAAGGAAATCCAATTCGTCTGGAAACCGGTGGTTGACATCTGGAAAATCTACATCCTCTACCTCGTCGCCTTCCTCATACACAATTTCCTCATCGCTCCCATACTGGTCGACAAGAAGAAGGCCGGCAAGTACCTGATTCTGGCGAGCTCACTCGTGGTGGTGTTCTTCTTCGCCCAGTCCTACTTGAGGCCCGAGCCCCCCCACCACAACCAACGCGCCAAGACGGAACGGCGCGCCAAGCCCACCCAGGCCTGTGGCAGGGCAGACTCCATGGCGAAAGCCAACGCCCCGCTCACGCCCGAGGACTCCGCAATGGCAGCCGAAGGCCGATGGAACCAACGCCGCCACCGCCACTACGGCCCGCCACCCATGATAGAATTGATCGACTTCTTGGGAAGCGCCATGCTCATCATGCTCTTAGGACTCAACTTAGGCGTGAAGCTCTATCTCAAGCAGGAGAGGGACGAGAAGAACCACAGCGAGCTGGAGCAGCGCCACCTGCAGGAGCAGCTGGCCTACCTGCGCTACCAAATCAACCCCCACTTCTTCATGAACACGCTCAACAACATCCACGCGCTCATCGACATCGACCCCGAGAAGGCCAAGTCAACCATAGTGCGCCTGTCGAGGCTCATGCGCTACATGCTCTACGAGTCGAACCATATCCTCGTGCCGTTGGGGCGCGAGCTCACCTTTCTCAACCACTACATCGCCTTGATGCAGATGCGCTACTCGGAGAAAGTGGTCATCACGGTCGACTTCCCCGACAACCTGCCCGACTGCATGGTGCCGCCGCTGCTCTACGTCACCTTCGTGGAGAACGCCTTCAAGCACGGGGTGAGCTACGAGCAGGAGAGCTTCATCTACATAGCGCTCAACATGGAACACGGCCAGGTGGACTTCAACTGCACCAACAGCAAGCCCGCCGCACAAGCCCTACAGGCCAAGAAGCCAGGAGGCGTGGGACTGACCAATGTGAGGCGCCGGCTGATGCTCATCTACGGAAGCGACTACAACCTCGAAATCAACGACGGGGAGAAAACCTACGAGGTGAGGCTCTGCCTCCCACTCCACCCCAAGCACCAAAAGGAACTGATGCCCGATGACGACGGCCACAACGCAAACCCAGAAAACAACATAACGCATGATAAGAACATTAGCAATCGACGATGAGCCCCTGGCCCTGCAGCAGCTCGCTGCCTACATCAAGAAAATATCCTTCCTTGAGCTCGTGGCCGAGTGCCACAGCGCCATGGAGGCCAAGAAGATTCTCGAAGAGGAGATGATAGACTGCATCTTCTGCGACATCAACATGCCCGACCTCGACGGCATGAGCTTCGTGAAGGGTCTGGCGGCCCCGCCCGCCGTGGTGTTCACCACCGCCTACAGCGAATATGCCGTCGAGGGCTACAAGGTGGACGCCGTCGACTATCTGCTCAAGCCCTACTCCTTCGACGAGTTCCGCCACGCCGCCGAGAAAGTGCAGCGCATCTTGACTCCCTCCCCACGGCCCGACGACAACGACTCAGCCACGGCCTCCAACCTGACAGGCTCCGCGCCACAAGGCGCACAGTCGCTCTTCATCAAGACCGACGGACGAATCGTGAAGATTCTCGTCAAGGACATCCGCTACGTGGAGGGCATGAGCGAGTATCTCAAGATCCACCTTGCCTCGCAGCCCCGACCCATCGTGGCGCTCCTGAGCATGAAGAAGCTCGAAGACCGGCTGCCCTCCAACTTCATGCGCATCCACCGCTCATACATCATCAACTTGGATGAGATACAAGAAGTGAACAAAAACCGCGTCATCCTCGACGAGAGCACCTATCTGCCCATCGGCGACCTCTACAAGGAGTCGTTCACCAACTACATCAACTCCCGATTCCTCGGCAAATGACGGCGCGCCCGACCAATCGGCACAGCGGATATTTTCCGTGGATTCATGGCAAGTTCATGAAGAAAGGGGAAGGAAAATTGTCATGTCCAGACACGCGCTCCTAATGGAGCTATGGGGCTGAGTGATGGGATAGCCTTGCGGACAAGATCGACGGCTACCCCATTGTCCGGGAGGTCTGCTGCCCTCAGCGGACAATGGAAACACTTAGAGTGAACTCTGCATTGTATAGTGTCCGCTGTCTATAGTGTCCGCAGAGGGCAGCGGACCTCCCGGAAAGGTGACAAACCTGCCCGTGACGAAAATCGCTATCGCTTTGAATTGCGCTTACGCGCATAAAATTCTACGGCAGAAAGTCCAAGTCAAGGCATTCCAAACCGCTTTAGGGCAGATGCAAGGATACGCTTATGTACCGTTACCCGACACACAAATCGAGTAGGAGGTAAACACTAATCATAGGTGCTTATCTCCTATTTTCGTGTTCACCGTCCTCTCACACCACCGTACGTGCGGTTCCGCATACGGCGGTTCCTCGTTAGGGTAGCCACTTGACATACTCGTCATATAAGAACGTATAACCAGCCTTGCGCAAGTTCACGTTAGATGCAGCCATGTGCATAATCGGTGCCCATGCTACTCTCCAATAGCCCTTAACATATCCCCATCGACGTGCGTTATACTTGTTTATTCCGCATTTAACGAGGTTCTTGATACGGGTCTTGGGAAGCTTCCATGACTTCCATATACACATACGCAAGCGTCGCCGTAACCACTCGTCGGTTTCCTCGGTCAGTCTCTTCATAGTGGCAAGGTGATAGTAGTTCACCCAGCCCTTTATGTAGAGACGAAGATTCTCCTTCCGCTTGGCATAGCCCATGCCATTGCTGCGACCCGTCAGCTCTTTCAAGCGGCGACGCATCTTGGCTTTGGTCTTGGGGTGTACCGTCAGAAGGCACTTGCCCTTGTTGATGTAGAATGAGTAACCGAGGTACTTTACCCCACGCACATAAGAGACTACAGTCTTTTCCTTGTTGACCTTCAGGTGAAGCCTGCCTTCGATAAAATTGGTTATGGATTCCCTTACACGTTCCGCAGCCCGTTTGCTGCGACAGAATATCATCGAGTCGTCGGCATAGCGGACAAACGGCAGCCCTCTGCGCTCGAGCTCCTTGTCAAGCTCATTGAGCATGACATTGCTCAACAACGGACTGAGAGGGCCACCTTGCGGTGTGCCCTCCTCGCTGCGAACGAACAGGCCGTTCACCATTACACCGCTACGAAGATATTTGTGTATAAGTGATATAACCCTCCCGTCCTTTATTGTTCGGGAGAGTACTTCTATGAGCTTGCTATGGCTGACTGTATCAAAGAAGCGCTCCAAGTCAAGGTCTACTACATACTTGTAGCCGTCCGTGATTATGGACTGCGCCTTTCTCAACGCATCATGACAGCCAAGCCTCGGACGGAACCCGAAGCTGTTCCTGCTGAACTGTTTCTCATAGATGGGAGTCAGAACTTGGTTGATGGCTTGTTGCACCATGCGGTCTACCACGGTAGGTATTCCCAAAAGACGCTTCTTGCCATTGTCCTTGGGTATCTCTACCCGTCTGACGGGATTCGGACGGTAGCTGCCGTCCATGAGGCACTTTATCAGATTGTCCTTGTTGGCCCTCAGCCACGGGAGCAACTGCTCGCATGACATCTTGTCGACACCGCCACATCCCTTGTTCCTCACCACACACTTATATGCGTCGTTCAAGTTCTTCGGGGATAATATGACCTCCAATAAATGTTCCTTGTCAAATGGTACTTCCACGACGTTGTCTTCGGCCATCCATATATAGGTCTGCACTCCCTCGTAGTAGCTTCCGGATTCCGTCCTTGCTCCACGGGGGCAGTCTTTGTCTTGAGACGATGTTTTCTGCATTCTTTCGGCGCAACCGACAAACCCTGTGGAGTGCGTACAGTCGCTAACCCAAAAACATGTTGCTAAACGGTACATGATTGGAGAAAAGTTCTTACCTTTGC
>SFCY01000088.1 GCA_004558865.1 Bacteroidales bacterium | reverse complement strand
TGAGACTTGACGTTTTGAGACCGATAGATGCAGAAGACGACCGAAACGACAACTCCACTTTATCGATTATTCTATCAGCCTAATTTATAGAACCAGCCTATAATATCAAGAAATCATCCGCAGTGGATGAAGCGCTTCACGAGCTTCTCCATGGCCTCGGGGTCGTTGGCCACGTCGGTGCGCAGCGTGCGGTCGTTGAACGAGCGCAGATCGGCCAGAATGGAATCGATCATGGCGGGAGAGAACACGCCGTGCTTCTCGAACACCTCGCGCTGGCGCTCAAGGCAGTCGGCAGAGGCGGCGCAGCTGTCGGGCAGCGACTTCAGGGCGGCCAGCTGCTGCTTGTGGGCCTCGTCGTGGATGTCGCCGTCCACAAAGGTGGCCTTTGCCACGTCGAGCGGATGCTCCATCTCGAAGCCATGGCGGCAGGCCACGCACAAGCCGGCGATGAGCTGGTAGACGTCGGCCGAGCCATCGGGGGAGCGCATCTCCACGGTCTGCTTGTCGCTCAGGTCGCGCATCTTCTTCTCTTCCTGCGGGTTGGCCTGCGAGAGCATGTCGAGCTTGTTGGTCCAGCCTAAGGGCACGCGCACGAGGGCCGACCGGTTGCTGATGCCCCAGCAGATGTTGGTGGGAGCCTCCTGATGGGGCACGAGGCGGAAGTAGGACATCGGGTTCTTGTTGCCAAAGGCGGTGATGCCCTGCGCCAGGTCCATCATGCCGGCGATGGCGGTGCGCGCCGTGTCGGAGAGCTGGCCGTCGACGAGCATCTGGTTCACGCCGTCCTTCACCATGCGCATGTGGATATGGAGTCCGCTTCCGGCCTTGCCCGTGGTGATCTTGGGCGCGAAGGTCACGTTGACGCCCTCGCGGTAGGCCAAGTTGCGTATGCACCATTTGGCCACGGCGAGCTGGTCGGCGGCCTCGCGGGCGGGGACGGGCAGGAACTCAATCTCGTTCTGCTCGTAGTTGAAGCCGTCCTCTATGAAGTTGCCCACCTCGGAGTGGCCGTACTTGATGTTGCAGCCCGCCTGGGCCAAGTATTCCATGCACAGCTTGCGGAACTCGCCGCCCTTGGAGAAGGGTCCCGACTCGTGGTAGCCGCGCTGGTCCACGGCGTTGAAGCGGTTGTCGTTGGGCCGGATCACGTAGAACTCCAGCTCGCCCATGGCGTGGAAGTGCATGCCCGTCACGTCGTGGAAGGCCTTGGTGGCCTTGCGGAGCGTGTTCTCGGGCGAGGAGTCGAGCAGCTGCCCGTCGCGGTTGAAGAACGAGCAGAGCATGCAGAGCGTTGGCTGTGCGCTGAACGGGTCGAGGAATGCCGTGCGGAAGCGCGGAATCACATAGAGGTCGGAAGAGCCCGAGGGTATGAAGTTGAACAGCGAAGAGCCGTCGACGCGCTCGCCACCCGTAAGGATGAGGTCGAGATAGTCGAGGTCGTTGATGACGAAATTCAAGGTCTTCAGCCTTCCGTCGCCAGCGGGATACATGAAGTTGACGAATCGGATCTGATGGCTCACGATGTAATGGATGATGTCCTCCTTGGTAAACATCGTGTGGTCTTTCTGCAACTCCCTCACGATGGGATTGGCTGCATATTCAATCGAGTTTCTCATAATTTATGGTTTAAGTTTTTTGTAGATTAACTTCGGCAAAGATACTACCTTAAATGTTCATTGCCAAACTTTTAATGGAAATTTGTGTTAATTTAAGATGAATATCCGCAAAGGCCGCCATCCGTATGCGAAAGCCGTGCCTCGCGCCGGCTCGTCGCGAGCCTCGCGGTCGCCAGTCCTGCACCTCGCGCTCACCCATCGGCCGCTCCATCCTGCGCCTTGCGGGTCGCCCTGTTCGTTCTGTTCGCCAGACTACAGTCTGGCGCCCGCGTCCTGTCTCCCGCCTCGGGCCGAAAGCCATTGCAACATCTTTTCGCTAAAAAATATGGCAAACCGTTGCGGGAATAACCAAAAAACGATTAACTTTGCAAAATAGAAGACTGCTAACATAATGATAAACTTAAAATCTTTCCTTATGAGAAAAATCTTACTTCTGCTTTCAGCCGTGGCCATCCAGCTCCCAACCTTGGCACAGACTCCCGCCACGCCGACCATCAACTCGTTTTCCGACTACTATGCCCTGCAGGGCTACGGGGAAATCTCGTTCAAGCTGCCAGCCACCGACACTGAGGACAACGCGCTCGACACAGAGAAGCTGTTCTACAACATCTACTTCGACGACAAGCCCTACACTTTCACCAACGACTGGTACAGCAAGGTGAAGACCGACATGACAGACGTGCCCTACGGCTACAGCGACAACCTCGACTTCTTTGCCAGTGGCGAGACACGCGACCTGTTCTTCTACGTTGAGGACTATTCGCATGTGGGCGTGCAGTCCATCTACAAGGACGGCGACATGGTGTACCGCTCGCCCATCGTCTACAGCGACGGACAGGTGGTGACCGCCATCGGCCGGACTGACAGCGAAGGCCGCCGAGTGGCCAAGGTGGTCAGCACCGACCTCATGGGGCGCAGAGTGGACGCGTCCTACCATGGCGTGGTGCTCAAAACGAAAGTCTACGACAACGGCGAGAGCCACACCGTGAAGGTGATAAAATGAACAAGGACATCCAACACTACCCCACTATGAGACCAACCATTCTCCTGCTGCTCGCCGCCATGGCGGCTGGCAGCGCACAGGCACAACTCCCGGCCCGCCCCTCATGGGAAGAGGCACAGGCCACAAAGCCCTCCATGGCCCGCCCGTCCGGCCTCAGACCCACGGCTCCGCTCAACAGCCCCAAGCCAGCAAGGCAGGAGCAAGGCGACCCCAACATCATCAGCGACACTCCGGAGGGAACGCTCACTGACAACACCTACAACTCCTCGTCGGCATTCTACCAGACCCCGTTCGGCATGGCCATGGAGACCACCATCGACGGAACCATTGGCGCCTACGTGAAGGACGCCAACGGCAACTACTACATCAAGAACCCCATATCGAAAATACGCACCGACACGTGGATAAAAGGCACGCTGAAAGGCGACACCATCTACTTTGAGACCCCGCAGTGCCTGATGATGTCGGAGGACCAAGGCAGCCGACAAGCCTACTATGTATACAACATGAGGCTCAACGAGAACCAGACCAACTTCGTGCCCGACAGCGTTGAGCGCTGCGTGAAGTTCGTTGCCAGTGGCGACCAGCTCCGGCAGGTGTCGCCCGGCATCATGGGACTCACCACACAGGCGGGAGCCTGGACGGGCTACGGCGACTACGACCTCACCATCCGACCGCAGACCGACCAAGCCACGGCAATGCCCCAGGGGGTGGACTTCAAGCCCTACATCCTGAGCTACGACAACAGCTATGGCACACGCTCGGGCGTGAAATGCTCGGTGGCGATGGAGGGCGGCACCTTCTACCTGCAGGGACTCTGCAAGGAGATGGGCGACAACTGCATCTACGGCCACTTCGACGGCTCCACGGTGAGCGTGGACATGCCGCTGTACCTCGGGCCCGACATGGAACACGGCTACCACCTCTATGCCTTCGGGGCCGTGAGCGAGATAGAGGCCGACGAGACCGGCCGCCCACAGGAACACACCTATCTCGCCAACCACCTCAGCTTCGGCTACGACCCAAGCGACGCCTCGTTCACGAGCGACTCGGTGCTGGTGCTGAACATGGGAAAGAGAGACTTCTACTATCTCTACGGCTACCGCAGGCCGCAGCTGCGTCCCTACGCGCCAAAGGCCGGGCAGCCCGCCAAAGCGGTGTTCTCCGACTACATGGCCTACACGAAGGCCGACGGCTACGGCGGCATCAAGTTCGTGCTGCCCGAGTTCTCCACCAGCGGCGACTACCTCGTGCAGGACAGCCTGTTCTACAACATGTACTTCGACGGCCAGCTCTACACCTTCGACCAGCCCCTCTACCGCAACGTGGACGAGCCGATGACCGATGTGCCCGCCTCCTACGCCGACGGCTATGACTTCGTCACCAAGGACCTCGTGCGCACCGTCTACTACTATTCCGACCTGTCAACCATCGGCGTACAGATGGTGTACAAATACGATGGCATGACAATGAAGTCGGACATCGTCACGCTCAACCTAAAGGAGGTGGCCGGCATCCACGACACGCCAGGCGACAAGCGCGTGGTGAGCACCACCTACTTCGACCTCAGCGGGCGGCGGGTCAGCGGCGATGCCCGCGGAGTGGTCATACGCCGACAGCTGTTCGACGACAACACTACCGCAACGAGCAAAATCATCAGGCCCTGACGTTAGGCGGAGCCACTGAGCCCCCCGCGTAACCAACACGCTATCGGCCTCCTCTCAGGCCCAACCTCTTTTAAGCGGCTTTTTCGCTGTAGACGGCCATTCATCGTGTGTCGCGTGGGTTTTGCTGGCGTCAGACTCGAGTCTGGCGCCAGCAATCAGTCTCCCACCAAGCGAAGAACGCCAAGCAACAACCAGCCATCGCCCTTAAAAGCGGCAGGACACCGCCCCAAGGCCGGCGCAAACCTCGGCTCCTGCCAACGGATGGGCGCGAACCAGAACGTTTAAGGTCTGTTTATGAGCTGGTCTAAGGTCGGTTCTATTTTGAGACCGATAGATGCAGAAGACGACCGAAACAACATGCATCCATATCGTCTAATTTTCTCAACCTAATTTATAGAACTGGCCTTAAAGGTGACGACATCAAAGGCTTCGCCGCCTGCCAGTGATTGCGGGCAATCATTATTCCTTGTTTTCTATCCGCGTAATCACTAAATTTTGTATCTTTGCAAAAAAATAGACAATGACAGAATGGGAGAAAATGCTGGGCGGCGAGCCATACGACGGTGACGCCCCCGAAATCTTGGAAAAGCTGAATGCCAACAAGGACCGCGTTTGGCGCTACAACCAGATTCAGCCCACCCACTCGGAGGAGCGCGAGGCCGCCTTGCGTCTTATGCTCGGCCGCTGCGGGGAGAGGCCCGTCATCAACTCACCCTTCCTCTGCGACTACGGCTGCAACATAGAAGTGGGCGACCGATTCTTCGCCAACTTCAACTTCGTGGTCCTCGACGAGGCGAAGGTCACAATAGGCGACGATGCGTTCATAGGCCCCAACGTGAGCCTGCTCACGGCCTGCCACCCCACCGACCCAAAGCAGCGCAACACCCGCCTGCAGTGGGCGCGCCCCATCCGCATCGGCAACAACGTGTGGATAGGCGGCGGCGCGACGGTGCTGCCCGGCGTGACCATCGGCGACGGCACGACCATCGGCGCCGGCTCAGTGGTCGTAGGCGACATTCCCGCCCACTGCGTTGCCGTGGGAAACCCCTGTCGTGTCGTAAAGAAGTTAGAGCCATGACCTATATCATTGAGAATTGCGCCAATGGCGCCGAGAGCGCACGCCGCGCCCAAGAGGGCGGGGCCGACCGCGTGGAGCTGTGCGCCGGAATACCAGAGGGCGGCACCACGCCCTCAGCCGGCGAGATGCGACTGGCACGCCGACTGCTCACCACCACCCGCCTCAACGTCATCATCCGCCCCCGGGGCGGCGACTTCTGCTACACCGACGACGAGCTCTCCGTGATGGCCTACGACATCGGCGTGGCGCGCCAGGCCGGAGCCGACGGAGTGGTGTTTGGAGCGCTGCGCCCCGACGGCTCCATCCACCTTGAGGCCATGCGGCAGCTCATGGAGGCAGCAGGGGGAATGAGCGTCACCTTCCACCGCGCCTTCGACGTCTGCCGCGATCCATTCGAGGCCTTGGAGCAAATCGTCGCCTTGGGCTGCGACCGCATCCTCACGTCGGGTCAGGAGCCCACGGCCGAAGAGGGCATTCCCCTCCTCGCCCAGCTCAACAGGCGGGCCGCGGGCCGCATCGCCATCATGCCGGGCTGCGGCGTGAACGCCGGCAACATCGCACGCATAGCCCACGCCACAGGGTGCCACGAGTTCCACTTCTCGGGCCGGTCGTCCGTGGAGAGTGAGATGGAATATCGCAACCCGCGCGTCAGCATGGGCGGCACAGTGAGGATTGAGGAATACAGCCGCGACCTCACCGACCCCAACAAGATACGCGCCGCCCGAAAGGCGCTCATCGAGGGCTGACAGCCCGAAAAGCCACGGCAATACGGCGGCCATCTACCCCCCTCAGCCCGCCCGAGCCTCTACCCCAACGCAACCAAAACATCATCAGACATGCATATAAAAACCTTTATTCTATCGCTGCTCCTCCTTGGGTTCTCGGCTTCGGTACAGGCACAGAAGCCCGCGCTGACCCACGAGGAGAAACAAGCCCTCGACTTCCTCTACGCCTACATGGCCCAATCGGACAAGATGGACCACGACGAGGCGTTCTATCTCAACAATGTGAGGCTCGCCATCCGCTCCCGACGCGAGATGCCTTGGGGGGCAAAGATTCCCGACTGCGAGTGGCGCCACTTCGTACTGCCCGTCCGCGTCAACAACGAAGACCTCGACACCTGTCGCCAAGTGTTCTATCGTGAGTTGGCGCCCCGTGTGAAAGGCTTGTCGATGTACGACGCCGCGCTCGAAGTCAACCACTGGTGTCACGAGCATGTGACCTACGAACCCAGCGACGCCCGCACCTCGTCGCCCCTCGCTACCATACGCACGGCCAAGGGACGCTGCGGCGAGGAGAGCACGCTCACCGTGGCCGCCCTGCGCGCCGTGGGCATTCCCGCCCGACAGGTGTACACGCCGCGCTGGGCCCACACCGACGACAACCACGCATGGGTGGAAGCCTGGGTGGACGGCAAGTGGTACTTCCTCGGCGCCTGCGAGCCGGAACCCGTGCTCAACTTAGGCTGGTTCAACGCTCCCGCCTCGCGCGGAATGCTGATGCACACCAAGGTGTTCGGCAAATACGACGGCCCGGAGGAGGTGATGCGCCGCACGCCCCGCTACACGGAAATCAACGTCATCGACAACTACGCCCCCACGGCGCGCTTGAATGTACTCGTGGTGGACGACATGGGCAAGCCCGTGCCCGGAGCCACGGTGGAATACAAGCTCTACAACTACGCCGAGTTCTACACCGTGGGCACGAAACTCTCCGACAGCAACGGCCGCAGCTTCCTCACCGCCGGACTGGGCGACATGCTCGTATGGGCATCCAAGGACGGTCGCTTCGGATTCTCCAAGGCCTCGTTCGGCAAGGACAGCCTCGTCACCGTGGCCCTCTCGCTCGACGCACGCAACACCCCGCGCGAGGGAATGGACATCGACATCGTGCCGCCCAAGGAGCGGGCCAACATTCCGCCAGTGACTCCCGAGCAGCGCGCGCTCAACGACAAGCGCTTCGCCTTGGAGGACTCGATGCGCAACGCCTACACCTCCACTTTCCCCACCGAGGCATCGGCGCGCCAGTGGGCCGTGGACCACGGCTACAACGCCGACACCCTGGCCCCGCTGCTCGTGGCCTCGCGCGGCAACCACGCCACGATATGCCACTTCCTTGCCTCGCTGCCCCAAGCCCAAAAGGACGATGCGCTGAGACTCTTGGGACAACTCATGCAGAAGGACCTGCGCGACGTGACCGAGGCCACACTGCGCGACCATCTGATGCCCGGCGGTGGAAGGGGAATGAAGCCCGAGACTTTCGACGCCTACGTGCGCAACCCCCGCATAGGCACAGAGCTGCTCACGCCTTTCCGCGCCGAGCTGCTCAGCGACTTCACAAGCCATCAGCGCAGCGCCACGTCTGGCAAAGGCTCACTGAAGCACACCGACGTGGCGGCCTACTACCAGCAGCATCCGCAGAAGCTCATCGACTTCGTTGACCGCTATGTCACCATCGACGACAGCTGCAACCTCGGAGCCGCGCCCATATCGCCCGTAGGCGTATGGAAAGGGCGCATAGCCGACAGCCGCAGCCGCGACATCTTCTTCGTGGCCCTGGCCCGCTCGCTCAACATCCCCGCCCGCATCGACCCCGTGACGGGCAAGGTGCAGCTCATGGGAGCAGCCCAGCCGCAGGATGTGTACTTCGGCGGCAGCGGCCCCGTGACACCGGTGCAAGGAGTGGTGACAGCCGACTACGAGCCGACAAAGACCCTCGACAACCCGAAATACTACAGCCACTTCACCATCTCCAAGCTGCGCGCCGACGGACGCCTGCAACTGCTCAACTATGAGGAGGGAGAAGTGGACATGGGCGGCGGCACCACCTACGGCAACCTGCTGCGCAGGGGCACCCCCATCGACGTGGGCAGCTATCTGATGGTGAGCGGCACGCGGCTGGCCAACGGCGGCGTGCTGGCCCACCTGCAGTTCTTCAACGTGGCTCCCCACGACACCACGCGCACCCACCTCGTGATGCGCCAGTCGACCAACGACGTGCAGGTGATAGGCTCCTTCGATTCGGAGTCGCGCTATCTGGAGCCGGCCAAGGGCGAGGAAAAGTCCATCCTCTCCACCACGGGCCGTGGCTACTTCGTCGTAGCCGTATTGGGAGTGGGCCAGGAACCCACCAACCATGCCCTGCGCGACATCTCGGCCGTGAAGGAGCAGTTTGAGAAGTGGGGGCAGAAGATGGTGCTGCTCTTCACCAGCCGCGACCAATACAATAAGTATATGCAGCGCGACGAGTTCAAGTCGTTGCCCGCCACCGTGCGCTACGGCATCGACCAGGACGGCAAGATCCTCACGCAGATACGCCGGGAGATGAAGCTCGACGCCACCACGCTGCCCGTGTTCATCATCGCCGACACCTTCAACCGCGTGGTCTTCGTCAGCCAAGGCTACACCATCGGCTTGGGCGAGCAGATGATGAACGTCATCAACAAGCTGTAGCGGTGACGGAGCCGTCCGCATAACGGATTGTCAAGTACCTAAAAACTCCCTTGCAAGCCAAAAGTAAGGACTTGCAAGGGAGTTTTCTTTTCAGTCATCAGTATCCTTTGCAAAGACTGCAAGATCCGCAAGCAAGGTTTCCTACCTACCTCCATTGGAAAGGCGCGAATCAGCGGCTTATCTTGAAGTCGTATTTTTCCCGAACTCGCGCAAGATGGCCAGTTGGAGGCTTCTCCCGACAGGTTGTATTTCGCCGACCATTGGGTTTGCGAGGTGATGTCGCCCGTGGGCGGCTGCGACACCGCCTGCGGCACAGTCCAGATACTGTCCGAGGGCAGTCTGTAGGCGTTCCTCTGCAGACTGCCGAGCATCTTCCAATACCTGTCCTTAACTGGTTCAATGAATATTTTCCGTGGATTGGAATGCCTTGACTTGAAGCTTTCTGCCGTAGAATTTTATGCGCGTAAGCGCAATTTTACGCGATAGCGATTTTCGTCATGGGCAGGCTTGCCTCCAAAGGTGTGGTTCTGAAGTGA
>SFCY01000087.1 GCA_004558865.1 Bacteroidales bacterium | reverse complement strand
CCAGCGCCAAGGGCTTAGACCCTCTGCCATTGTAGGGGCTGAGGACTTGTGAGAGGCGCGCCTCTCACCGCCCTCAACCCCTACAATGGCAGATTCTCCCGCGTCGAATCTTGGCGCTGACACAAAGGAAAACCATGAAAACAGGCTATCGCCCCAAACCTTGAAAACAGGCTGTCGCATGGGAGGTTCGCTGCCCGTGAGATTCGCTGCCCTAAGCGGACAAGTAAGCCTTATAGGTTTTGTAGGTTTGTAGGGACTGGGACCGCACCAGCAACAGATCCACACGCACCAATCGCAGGAGCGGCTGACTCTCCTTCCTTTCGTCTTGAATCCTATGGTGTGCGTCTGCTTTCCCCTGCTTGGTCTGTGAGGGCCAAGGTCAACAGCTCATCCTTATCCATTCCGCCAAGAAATAATCGTAAACCCTGTATTGGTTGTTGCCACACGTCACCAGTCCATTCTCCACCAACGGGCGCAGGGCGCTCTGCACGCTGCTTGCCGACGAAAGACTGTATTTCTTGATGAATGCTGATGAGGTGACGCCCTCCGCCCGGCGTTCCCTGGCTATGGCTATCAGCAGGCGGCGTTGCTTGGCCGACAGGGCCATCAATGTCTCCTGATAGCCTACGCGCTGGGCTTGGATGATGTTGTCCTGGGCTGTGGGCAGCAGGTCGGGGGCGCAGTGGTGAGCGGGGGGAGTCATGGCGAAAAGCTCGTTCATGATCATCTGCACGAACCAGGTGCATCCTTCATAGTCGTCATACACCTTTTGTACCACTTCCGCATCGATGGTTCTCCCGTCGCGCTGGAAGAGCCGGCTGGCAAACGCCACGTATGTCTCCTCTGGAATGGGGTCAAGGCTCATGGTGATGGCACTCTCGTAGAAAGGCCGCGAGGCCGTGTGGAACATGAGGCTCATCACGTCGCGCTTGCTTCCCGCATAGATGAAGTTGGCATTGGGACACTGCTGCACGTAGGTGCGCAGCACTGCCTCCACGTTCTTCTCCTGGTATTCGGCAATCTGCTGGAACTCGTCGATGGCCACAATGCAATGCCGGTCGGCCTGGGAGAGGTAGTCGAAAATCTCGTGGAGCGTCACCTCAGGCGAGGCGATGTCGCCCACTTGTAGGTTGAATGATGGGTCGCCCGACATCGAGTCGAGCGTGAACCCCACCCGCAAGGATTTCATCACTTGGAAGAAATGCTCCATCCATTTGCGCGGACGCGGCTTCAACGACAGGAAGATGGACTTGCCCAACAGGTAGGCCAATTCCGCCAAACTGCTCGTTGCATAGATGTCGACGAAGAATGTGTAGTAATGCGCTCTTATGTCCTCCTGATGGAAGAAGTGGTGGATGAGGTCCGATTTCCCTATGCGGCGTGGGGAAATCATCACCACGTTGCGGCCGTTGACAATCTGCTTCCGCAGGAAGTCTGTCTCTTGCCTACGGTCGCAGAAATACTCGTCGGAGACATAGTGTCCGACAACGAAAGGATTGTAGACGGATAGCTTGTTCATCTTCAAAAGCGCATTGGTTTATTGCAAAGATAATTATTATATTTGTAATAAACAAGCTTGCGGCAATTTTTCTATAGGTTGGTTCTATAAATTAGGTCGAGGCGTATTATGCAAGATATCGGGATTCAAAACGTAAGTTGAAGAGGGAGTGTAGCGGACTACACGACCGAAACAACATATATCCATATCGGCTTGGTTTCTAAACCTAATCTTTAGAACCGGCCTATATTGCCGCGCCCCTATCCTGCCGACACGATAAATCCGTGGGTCAGAGTTGGTTGTTTCGCCCTTTTTTAGTAATTTTGCAAACGTGTTGTTATTTGCCTTTAGAAAATCATAACCAGACATCAGATAATGGAGTACAATTTCAGGGAAATTGAGAAGAAATGGCAACAGAGGTGGGTCGAGGACAAGACCTACCACGTTGTTGAGGACAAAAGCAAACCGAAGTTCTACGTGCTCAACATGTTCCCCTATCCCTCGGGGGCAGGTCTGCACGTAGGCCATCCGTTGGGCTACATCGCCAGCGATATCTACGCACGCTACAAGAGACTGAAGGGCTTCAACGTGCTCAATCCCATGGGCTACGACGCCTACGGACTGCCCGCAGAGCAGTATGCCATCCAGACCGGCCAGCATCCGGCCAAGACCACCAATGAGAACATTGCCCGCTACCGCCGCCAGCTCGACAACATCGGCTTCAGCTTCGACTGGGACCGCGAGGTGCGCACCTGTGACCCCCATTATTATCATTGGACGCAGTGGGCATTCGAGAAGATGTTCAACTCGTTCTACTGCACCAAGTGCCAGAGCGCAAAGCCCATCGGGAAGCTCATCCACCACTTTGAGGAGCGCGGCACTGAGGGCATCCACGCCGCACAGGGCGAGGAACTCTCGTTCACGGCCGACGAGTGGAAGGCCATGGGCGAGGAAGAGCAGCAGAAGGTGCTGATGAACTATCGCATCGCCTACCAGGGCGAGACCATGGTGAACTGGTGCCCGCAGTTGGGGACCGTGCTGGCCAACGACGAGGTGGTCAACGGACTCAGTGTGCGCGGCGGCTATCCCGTGGTGCAGCGGAGCATGCGGCAGTGGTGCCTGCGCGTGTCGGCCTACGCCCAGCGGCTGCTCGACGGCCTGGACACCATCGACTGGAGCGACAGCATCAAGGAGACCCAGCGCAACTGGATTGGACGCTCGGAGGGCACGGAGATGCGCTTCAGGACCCTCACCCCTCTCAAGGACGGCGGGGAGCGCGAGGGCGAGGTCACCATCTTCACCACCCGCGCCGACACCATCTTTGGCGTCACCTTCATGGTGCTGGCTCCCGAGAGCGAGCTGGTGGCAAGGCTCACTACCGAGGGGCAGAAGGCGGCCGTGGACGAATATCTCGACTACGTGGCCAAGCGCACCGAGCTGGAGCGCATGTCCGACCGCAAGGTCACGGGAGTCTTCTCTGGCTCCTTCGGCGTGAATCCCTTCACGGGCGACCGCATCCCCATCTGGATCTCAGAATACGTGCTCGCGGGCTACGGCACCGGAGCCATCATGGCCGTCCCGGCCCACGACAGCCGCGACTATGCCTTCGCCCGCCACTTCAACCTCCCCATCATTCCGCTCATCGAGGGAGCCGACGTGAGCGAGGAGAGTTTCGACGCCAAGGAGGGCACGGTGATGAACTCGCCGCGCGAGGGTGTGGAGGCGCTCCATGGCTTCACGCTCAATGGGCTCTCCGTCAGCGACGCCATCCGGAAGACCAAGGAGTTTGTCACTTCCGAGCATCTGGGCCACGTGAAGGTCAACTATCGTCTGCGCGACGCCATCTTCAGCCGCCAGCGCTATTGGGGCGAGCCGTTCCCCGTATATTATAAAGGTGACATCCCCTGCATGATACCCGAGGAGTGCCTGCCCCTGCAGTTGCCCGACATCGACCGTTATGAGCCCACCGAGACGGGCGAGCCCCCATTGGGACGAGCCAAGAAGTGGGCTTGGGACACGCAGAAGAGGGAGGTGGTGGACAAGAGCCTCGTCGATGGCAAGACCGTGTTCCCGATAGAGCTCTGCACCATGCCGGGCTTCGCCGGGTCGTCGGCCTACTACCTGCGCTATATGGACCCCCACAACGACGAGGCTCTCGTGTCGAGGGAGGCCGACGAATACTGGCGCCACGTGGACCTCTACGTGGGCGGCACGGAGCATGCCACAGGCCACCTCATCTACAGCCGATTCTGGAACAAGTTCCTCTTCGACTACGGCTACAGCTGCGAGCAGGAGCCTTTCCAGCGGCTCATCAACCAGGGCATGATACAGGGCCGCAGCAACTTCGTCTACCGCGTCAACAGCGACGACCACTCCAAGGCACCCGTCTTTGTCAGCCTCGGGCTGAAGGACAAGTATGAGACCACGCCCATCCATGTGGACGTGAACATCGTGCATGGCGACGTGCTCGACCTCGACGCCTTCCGCCGGTGGAGGCCTGAGTACAGCCAAGCCGAGTTTGTGCTTGAGGATGGCAAGTACGTGTGCGGCTGGGCCATCGAGAAGATGTCGAAGTCGATGTTCAATGTGGTCAACCCCGACATGATTGTTGAGAAGTACGGCGCCGACACGCTGCGCCTCTACGAGATGTTCCTTGGCCCCGTTGAGGCCAGCAAGCCTTGGGACACCAACGGCATCGACGGCTGCCACCGCTTCCTGAAGAAGCTCTGGGCGCTCTTCTATGCCAATGGCCGCGGCCAGGAAGCCGTAGGCGACGGGTGGCTCGTCACCGACGAGCCGGCGTCGGGGGAGTCGCTGAAGAGCATCCACAAGCTCATCAAGAAAGTTTCGGGCGACATAGAGCAGTTCTCCTACAACACCGCCATCTCCGCCTTTATGATTGGCGTGGGTGAGCTGGCCCAGCAGAAGTGCCGCTCGCGCGAGGTGCTGGAGAAGCTTGTGGTGCTGCTCGCGCCCTTCGCCCCGCATGTGAGCGAGGAGTTGTGGGAGGCTCTCGGCCACTCAGGCAGCGTCTCTGACGCCGCATGGCCCGCTTGGGACGAGAAATATCTCGTGGAGAACGAGGTGCAGCTCGCCGTGAGCTTCAACGGCAAGGCCCGCTACCAGAAGACGTTCCCCGCCGACGCGTCAAAGGACGACATCGAGAAGGCCACCCTCGCCGACGAGCGCAGCCACAAATACCTCGACGGGAAGACCGTCGTGAAGGTGATTGTGGTGCCGAAGAAGATCATCAACATCGTTTGCCGCTAACGCTTCAAATCCCATTCCGGCGGCCTCCCGCTGCCGGAATGGGATGCATACACATTTAATAACTTGACAACCTAAATATTCTATTTTATGACTTTCGACCGTCAATTGTTGCTTAGTGAGAGCAAGGACTATCTTTGGATAACCCTTGGTCTGATACAGTATGCCTTCGGCTTCACGTTCTTCGTGCTGCCCTACGGCATCGTGACGGGTGGCGTCACTGGTTTCTCGGCCATCTTGTTCTATGCCTTGCAGATTCCCGTGCAGACCACCTACCTTGTTGTGAACCTGGCTCTGTTGGTGGTGGGCTTGAAGGTGCTGGGCTTCCGCTTCCTGATGAAGACCATCTATGCCATCTTCATGCTCTACTTCCTGTTGTGGCTGGGCAGTGTGCTGATGCCCACCAATCCCGATGGGTCCTACGTGAGGTTCCTGGGCCAGCAGCAGGAGTTCATGGCGCTCATCGTGGGCTGCTGCATCACCGGCTCCTCCCTTGCCGTGGTGTTCTACCACAACGGCTCGACCGGCGGCACCGACATCATCGCCGCCTCCATCAACAAGTACTACAACTTCTCCTTGGGCCAGGTGCTGTCGCTCATCGATGTGTTCATCATCGTGAGCTGCCTGTTCTATCCGCAGTTTGGCGACATGCCCTCGCGCGTCCACCGCACGGTGTTCGGTCTCTGCGCCATGGGTATCGAGTGCTTCTCGCTCGACTTCGCCATGAACGCCAGCCGACAGAGTGTGCAGTTCCTCATCTTCTCCAAGAAATACAAGGAGATCGCCTACGCCATCGCCACCAAGATGGACCACGGCGTGACGATTCTCGATGGCCACGGCTGGTACACGGGACAGGACGTGAAGGTGATCTGCCTTCTGGCCCGCCGCCGCGAGAGTGTCAACATCTTCCGCCTCATCAAGATGATCGACCCCAACGCCTTTGTCAGCCAGAGTGCCGTGGTGGGCGTCTACGGTGAGGGCTTCGACGAGATGAAGGTGAAGGTGAAGGACAAGCACCTGAGGGAGAACGAGGAGCTGACGCGCAAGGCCGAAGAGTTTTATGAACAGGTGCAGGAGCGCAACCGGCTGCGCCACGAGCAACAAACGGCTGAGGAGGGCAAGGCATGAGAAAGATCGTCTTCGCCACCAACAACGCCCACAAGCTGCTTGAGATACGCGAGATATTGGGCTCTCGGTTTGAGGTGCTCTCGTTGAGCGACATCGGCTGCCACGACGACATCCCCGAGGACTTCGACACGCTGGAGATGAACTCCCACGTGAAGGCCGCCTACATCGCCTTGAAGTATGGCCTCGACTGCTTCGCCGACGACACGGGGCTGGAGGTGGACGCCTTGGACGGCGAGCCGGGCGTGCACAGCGCGCGCTATGCCGAGGGCACCGACCACGACAGCCAGGCCAACATGCGGAAACTCTTAGAACGGCTTGGCGACACACCTCGCCGCAGCGCCCGATTCCGCACGGTCATCACCCTGGCCACGGTGGGCCACGACCCCCTGCGCATCGACCGCTACATGCAGTTTGTGGGAATCGTGGAGGGCGACATCGCCATGCAGCCCCGTGGCTCGGAGGGCTTCGGCTACGACCCCGTGTTTGTGCCGCAGGGCTACGCCGAGAGCTTCGCGCAGTTGGGCGACGAGGTGAAAAACCGCATCAGCCACCGTGCGCGTGCCGTGCAGCAGCTTGCGGCTTGGCTGAAGACGGGCGCTGGCGAATAGGGGGCTAACCCCTTGCCATTCCCTCGCCGCAAGACGATGCATTCTTCCCCAATGGATTCGGGAGAGGCGGAAAGATACATTACAGAAGCAAAAAAAGCGCGGAACCTCTTGTGTTCCGCGCTTTTTGTTGTATCTTTGCCCTGTCGTGCCGTTCCGCCGCACAACAGTGCCACTCGGAGGAACGGCCACCCCGCGACGCCTATCCTGTGCCGGCTCCCTCAGGTCCGCCTTGGCACGGATTGCCGAATCCCAGTGGCGCTGACCATCGACCATTACAATCTGACAGAAAATATGAAGAAGTTCTTGGCTATCTCCCTCGCCTCCCTGCTGCTCTCGGCCGGCAGCCTTCTTGCCGACGGCAACTGGAAGGCCTATATGTCTTATTTCCAACCCACGGAGATTGAGCAGGCCAGCGGCAACATCCTCTACGTCTTGGCCTCTAACGGTCTCTATTCGTACAACCAGAACGACCACAGCCTCACCACCTACGACAGGGTGAACCGCCTCTCCGACTGCACCGTGAGCCACATTGCCTGGAACCGGCAGGCCCGGCGGCTCGTGATAGCCTACGACAATGGCAACATCGACCTGATGGACAACAGTGGCAACGTGGTCAACATGACCGACTTCCTCAATTCCTCGGCCACGAGCAAGACCATCAACGACATTCTCTGCGACGGTGTCTATGCCTATCTCTCCACGGGCATTGGCGTGCTGAAGCTCAATGTGGCCCAAGCCGAGGTCAGCGACACCTATTCCTTGGGTTTCGAGGTGGACTACTCTTATTTGGAGAATGGCTATTTCTATGCGGCAAGCAAGTCGAAGGGCATCTACCGCGCACTGCTCACCGACAACCTGCTCGACAAGAATGTGTGGACGCGTGTGGGCAACTATGTCGCTCGCCCCAAGACCATGGACCCCGACCTGCTCGCGGTGGTCAGGACGCTCCAGCCAGGCGGGCCGCGCTACAACCATTTCAGCTTCATGCGTTTCAAGAACAATAGGCTCTACACCGTCGGCGGCGGGTCCATCGACGGCTTCAACGCCACGCCCCAAGTGCTGCAGGGCGACGACTGGACCATCCTGCAGGACAGCTTGCAGCAGCAGACGCAGACCCGCTACGTGGGCTCATTCTCCATCGACGCCCCCACGGGCGACCCCAACCACATCTTCACCACGGGGCAGTTTGGCGTCATGGAGTATCAGGATGGCCGCTTCGTCAAGCACTACAGCTACGACAACTCTCCTTTGGAGGTGGCGCAGACCGTGAAGGACAAGACCAACCGCAACTACACCGTCGTCTATTCGGGAATGTGCGACACCGACGGCTCCTATTGGTGCTTCAACAGCATCGCCCCCACCCGACAGCTGCTCCGCCTCAACGCCGACGGCACGTGGAGCCAGTGGACCAACACCGACCTGCTCTCCACCTTGGGCTGCTCCATGGAACAAGTGGAGGACATCATGCGCGACTCGCGCGGCCTGCTGTGGATGGGCAACAACTTCTACCGCGTGCCGGCGCTCATCTGCTTCCAGCCTTCCACCGAGACTTTTCGGATCTATAAGTCGTTCGTCAACGAGGATGGCCAGTCGCTCACCATCACGCAGGTGACCTGTGTGGCCGAGGACCTGGACAACAACATCTGGATAGGCACCAACGCGGGGCCGCTGCTGCTCTATCCCAACGACATCGCCGAGGGCAGCACGGTGTTCACGCAGGTGAAGGTGCCGCGCAACGACGGCACCAACCTCGCCGACTACCTGCTGGCCGACGTCAACATTTCCTGCATGGCCGTAGACCGCGCCAACCGCAAATGGTTCGGCACGGCGGAGAATGGGGTCTACTGCATCGGGAGCGACAACATATCGGAAGTGTATCATTTCACGACCGACAACTCTCCCCTGCTGAGCAACGATATACAGTCCATTGCCATCAACAGCACCACGGGCGAGGTCTATATCGGAACGGAAAAGGGACTCTGCTCCTACATGAGCGACGCCAACACGGCCTCCGACGGAATGACGAAGGACAATGTGTGGGCCTATCCCAATCCTGTGAAGCCTGAGTACACGGGGCCTGTGACCATCCGCGGGCTGGAGGACGGGGCCTCTGTGACCATCGTCACGTCGAGCGGCAAACTGGTCAACAAGGGTGTGGCCAGTGGCGGCCTGTACAAGTGGTATGCGCAGGATATGGACAACAGGCGCGTGGCCAGTGGCGTGTACATGGTGCTTGTGGCCACAGCCTCGGGCGACAAGGGGGTCGTCTGCAAGGTGGCGGTCGTGAACTGATAGGACAAAGACCCACCCCTACCCCCCAAAGACCCACCCCTAAGCCCCTCCCTCCGAAGGGAGGGGAATGAACAGTTTTGAAGGGGACGCGTGCATCCGATGCATGGACACGTAGGCAAGCATCCGCTGCAGGGGTCGTGTAGGTAGGGTTAGGGCCGGCCCTAAAGAAATGTTCGACCGCTTTCTTTGCGTTCTTTGCGGCTTTGCGAGAAACTCTTCCTTTAAAATCCGAGAATTTCAGAAAAATTGTGTAAGTTTGCAGACAAGTAGGAGGCACGGCGTCCCGCCGTGCAAGCGTTTGCGTTCTCCCGCTACGCAAGCACGGCGTCCTCCCGCTGTGCATGAACGTAGGAGGTACGGCGTCCCGCCGTGCAAGCACTCGAACAGGGTGTCCCAAGCACTAATGTGCGGCGGGACGCCGCACCTCCTAAAAAAATATCATTATGGAGCAGAATATGAGAAAATACCCTGTGGGAATACAGACCTTCGCCGAACTGATTCGCGAGGGGTACATCTATGTGGACAAGACCGACCTGGTGTGGCGATTGGTCCACTATGGCAAGTATATCTTTATGAGTCGCCCGCGCCGCTTCGGCAAGTCGCTGCTCACCTCCACCTTGGAGTCCTACTTCCAAGGCGACAAGCGTCTCTTCGAGGGGTTGAAGATCATGTCGCTCGAAAAGGAGTGGACGCAGTATCCCGTTCTGCACCTCGACCTCAGCGTGGCCAAGGGACAGGACAGCCCC
>SFCY01000086.1 GCA_004558865.1 Bacteroidales bacterium | reverse complement strand
ATGAGACTTGACGTTTTGAGACCGATAGATGCAGAAGACGACCGAAACGGCAACTGCACTTTATCGATTATTCTATCAGCCTAATTTATAGAACCAGCCATAATAGCAGCGGCGCCTGTTGGACGAAGCATGAGGAGGCCAAACATGGCTTTGGCACAAGACACGCCCTGTGGGCGGAGCCTCGCGCGCCACCCTTGCGGCCTATGCAAAGGACAAGACAGGCAAAGGGTCTCGCGTATGGCATAGAATTTGCAAATCTAAGTATGTAACCATCTTTATAGGGATATGAGAGCAAATATCAGAATCAACGAGCTGACAAGAGTGGTCATTGTGGGGGCCGGCCTCGGCGGCCTCCGACTGGCCACGCGACTGCGCAAGTCGGGTTTCCAGGTAGTGATAGTGGACAAGAACAACTACAACCAGTTCCCGCCACTCATCTATCAGGTCGCCTCGGCCGGACTGGAGCCCAGCAGCATCTCCTTCCCCCTGCGCCGCATATTCCAGGGGTACAAGAACTATTTCTGCCGGATGGCCGAAGTCAGGGACATCGACACCAAGGAGAAGGCCATCCACACCTCGGTGGGCACCATCCACTACAACTACTTGGTGCTGGCCATGGGCGGCACGACCAACTTCTTTGGCAATGAGGACATAGAGCGACATGCCCTGCCCATGAAGACTGTGGAGGACTCGATGGCGCTGCGCAACCACATCCTGCTCGCCCTTGAGCGCGCGGAGACGGAGGAAGACGCGGAAAAGCGACAGAAATACATGAACTTCGTCATCGTGGGCGGTGGCCCATCGGGAGTGGAGATTGCCGGAGCGCTGGCTGAAATGAAGAAGGACATCGTGCCAAAGGACTACCCCGACCTCGCCGACCACATGCACATCTACCTGCTCAACTCGGGACAGCGGCTGCTCAAGGCCATGGACCCCGCGTCGTCGGCCACGGCGGAGAGGGACCTCAAGAAGATGGGTGTACACGTGCGCAACGGATGGAGAGTGACAGGATATAAGGACGACGTGGTGAGCGTTGACAATGGCCAGACCATCGAGTCCTCCACCGTGATTTGGGTGAGCGGAATCAAGGCCAACACCATCGGCGGCGTGCCGGAGAAGGCCGTGGGACATGCCGGGCGGCTGCTCACCGACCGCTTCAACAGGGTGAAGGGCATGGACGACGTGTTTGCCATCGGCGACCAAAGCCTCGTGGAGGGCGACCCCGAATGGAAGTTGGGCCATCCGCAATTGGCCCAAGTGGCCTTGCAGCAGGCTGCCAATGTGGCGCGCAACATCATAAGGAAGGAAAAGGGCGAGGCGATGCTGCCCTTCGAATACAAGGATCTTGGCACCATGGCCACCATCGGACGCAAACGGGCCGTGGCCGAGATAGGGAAAGCCAAGTTTGGCGGTCTGCCCGCATGGGTGCTGTGGCTGGTGGTGCACCTGCGCTCCATACTCGGCGTGAAAAACAAGTTCATCGTGCTGCTCAACTGGATGTGGAACTACTTCAACTACAAGCAGAGCCTGCGGCTGATTCTGCGACCCAAGCAGCGTCCCTTGGACGACTGAGCGGGTGAGACAAGCCAGCCTGTGCCCGCGGTGTCACGTCTCAAACGACAGCCAAACTGGCAAGGGCGAGGACTCACAACCAAGAATCCGCAATCATCCAGCCTGTTCTAAAAATTGAGGTTGCTGACATTTGTCGACGACCGAAACTTTGAAGGCCGGTTCTAAAAATTAGGTTTAGAAAACAAGCCGATATGTATATATGTTCTTTCGGTCGTCTTGTAGTTTAACGTTTTTGGTTGACTACTTTTAGCCTTATTTTTAATGTTGGTTGACCCGGTTAAACATTACTTTTATATTTGGTTGATACATGTGCGGCTTAGTCACGTTTGTGGTTGACACAGCCGCTGCGTTAGCAAAAAACATAACAGAACAAGAGAGGGGTAAAGGCGGAGGCCTCACCTCCTGCTCTTGTATTATTAGGTGTTCTGCACCTGCATCAGACAAGAAACAGGCCGGGGATTAGGATATGAAAATAAATTTGTGTAAATTTGCAGGAACAACAAATCCTATTGCAATGAACCGACGATTGTTTCTCATCACCTCTTATATAATAGCTGTGGCGACGTGCGGCTGGGCACAGGCCTGGCAGAAGATGTCGCCCTTTGTAAGACAGGCCGCGCTGGAATCGCAGACGCCAACAGCCCTGCGCTCGCCCTCCACGAGGCAGAAGGCCATGAGCCAAGGGGTGCTGACGGCCTTTGTCAGGACAGATGGCGACGGACAACAGACGCTGGCCCGATACGGCTGCAGGCAGTTGGCCAGCTTCGGCAATGTAAGCATAGCAGCCATTCCGCTGGCACGGCTGGGCGAGTTGTCCATGGACAAAAGCGTGAGCCGCATCGAGTCGGGTCCACGCGCCACGGCCCTGATGGACTCCACCCGCCTGCAGGTGGACGCGCTGCCCGCCTACAGCGGGACCGGTCTGCCACAGGCCTTCGACGGTCAAGGAGTGGTGGTGGGCGTGATGGACATAGGATTCGACCTGCTCCACCCAAACTTCTACAGCCGCGACATGAGCCGCTACCGCATCCGCGCCCTCTGGGACCAACTCTCAATCGACACGGTGGGAAGCAGGCTGTTCGTGGGCCGCGACTACGTGGGCGAGGAGACGCTGAAAAGCTTGGGATGCCCCCGCGACGGCTACATCCAGAGCCACGGCACCCACACGGCAGGGATAGCGGCCGGGAGCGGCTTCGACACCCACTATCGGGGCATGGCGCCGGAGAGCGAACTCTGCCTGGTGTGCAACGCCACGAGCGACGACGCTCAGCTCATCGACTCGGCCGACTATTACAAATACACCTACGCCACCGACGCCTTGGGATTCAAATATATCTTCGACTATGCGAAGTCGGTGGGCAAGCCCTGTGTCATCAACTTCAGCGAGGGCTCTCTTGAGGACTTCCAAGGCTACGACAAACTCTACTATGAGATCCTCGACAGCCTGACCGGGCCGGGACGCATCATCGTGGCCTCGGCGGGCAACACGGGCTACATTCCGCGCTATGCCCACAAGCCCGCCGACCGGCAGAGGGCAAGCGCCGATTTTGCCAACGCCGACGACAAGCGCGGCTACCTCACACTGAAGGGCGAGGGCGAATATCGTGTGAGGCTCACCTTCAAGGGCGGAGGAAAGAGGACGGAACGCGCATACAGCGTGGACAGCCTGTTGGCTACCGCCGACTCCACGTTGCGCGACAGCATAGAAATCAACAACGAGAAGATCATGATTCTCGCCACGGCCTACCCTTCGTGCTACAACGCAGACGACCGCTGCCTGGACATCAACCTAACAACAACGCAGATGGCCCTTGGCGTCGCCACTCGACTGTCGGTGGGCATGGAGGGAAACACCGACGTGAGCCTATATGCCCTCAACGGCTACCTGATGCAGGCAGGCGAGGGCCAGACCGCCCACATCGACAAGAGCCACAGCATCAACTCGCCGGGGAGTGCGCCATCGGTGGTATGCGTGGGGGCCAACAGCTACCGCACGGGATTCGTCAACTATGAGGGCGAGACCATGAGCTACCCCAACGGCACCAACGGCGAGCTTGCCCCCTACTCGTCGACAGGCCCTACCTTCGATGAACGGATGAAGCCCGACGTGGTGGCGCCCGGAACAAATGTCATCTCCTCGTACAGCAGTTTCTACTGGGAGGGAAGCGGCGAAAAGGGCGACCGAAAGTCCATCACCAACCTGTTTGACTACGATGGTCGCACTTTCCTCTGGGCTGCCAACACCGGCACCTCCATGTCGGCCCCCGTCGTCACAGGAGCCATCGCGCTGTGGCTCCAAGCCAAGCCCGACCTGACGCCCAAGCAGGTGGCCGACGTGTTGGCCCACACCTCCACCCCCATCGACAGCGGGAGAGAATATCCCAACAACAGCCATGGCCACGGACAAATCGATGTATACAAGGGGCTGCTCTATATTCTTGGCACCTTGGGCATCAGCGGAGTCAGCGACCACCAGCCCGCTGAAGTCTCGCTGCGGGCCAAGGGGGAGGGAGTGGAGATTCGGTTCGCCTCGCCCCTCACCCGCCCCGCCAAGGCCAGCGTCTATGACCCAAGCGGAAAGCTGCTCTTCTCCCAAGAGCTGACGGGCGACGGCTTCGTAAGTCTGCCACGGGGACTCAGCATCGTGCAGGTGGACGGCCCTAATGCGGCCACCACAGGTTCCACCATCATCCGACGCTGAGGGGCAAAGCCGCTCCGCCTCTTGGGCCGTCCCTTAAAAATTATCGCCTTTTCCTTGGCTCGCTTGAAAAAATAGTTTATCTTTGCGATAACAAACAACAAAACGTTATTGTAAGACACAAAATGAGAAGTATCAAGAGTTTCGTTCTCGTAATGGCCGCGGCGTTGACATTCGCAGCCTGCGGCACAACACAGACCGTGCCGGTGACGGGACGCAAGCACAACATCTCTGTGAGCGACGAGCAGGTGCTCAGCCTTTCCAACCAAGAGTACCAGAAGTTCATGGCCTCGGCCAAGAAATCCACCAACGCCGCAGCCACGGCACGCGTGCAGCGAGTGGGCCGCAACCTGGCCAATGCCGTGGAGACCTATCTGAAGAACAACGGATATGCGAGCGAGGTGAACAACCTCAAATGGGAGTTCAATCTGGTGCAGGACAAGCAGGTGAACGCCTTCTGTATGCCCGGCGGCAAGATTGTGGTCTACGAGGGTCTGCTGCCCTATACCCAGAACGACGACCAGTTGGCCATAGTGCTCGGCCACGAGATTGCCCACGCCGTGGCCAAGCATAGCGCGGAACAGCTGTCGAAGCAGCAAAACCAGCAGATAGGCACCAGCATCTTGGGCACGGTGCTCAACTCCACGGTGGGCAACGGCGTGGGCGACGTGGCAAGCCAAGTGGCCGGCACCTATTTCTCGTTCCGCAACCTGAAGTACAGTCGCGACAACGAGTCGGAGGCCGACCACATCGGACTCATCTTCGCCGCCATGGCCGGCTACAATCCCAAAGAGGCCATCCCCTTCTGGAAACGAATGCAGCAGGGGGGGAGCGGCAACCAGAACGATCTGTTCAGCGACCACCCCTCCGACGCCAAGCGCATCGCCGCACTGGAGAAGGAAATGCCTGAGGCCATGAAATACTACAAGCCCAAGGCAACGACAACAACGACAACGACCAAGAAATCAACGACAACGAGAAAAAAGTCCACTACGCGCAGACGACGTTGACGCTGACAAAGGTTTCCACCGGCTCAGAATAAGGCGGTGGAAACCTTTGTTGCTTTACTACTACCTTTTTCCCCACAACCTCTAAAAACTTATCCATTATGCTTGAATTCTTTGCTGCACACTATTGGCTGATATGGCTCACCATTGCCGGTGTGCTCCTCATCTTGGAAATGAGCTTCGGCGACTTCTTCCTCACCTGCTTCGCCATCGGATCCTTCGTGGCCATGCTCGCCTCGTTCCTGCCCATACCCTTCTGGGGACAGGTTGTGGTGTTTGCCATTGCCGGCGTGGCGTGCGTCTACCTGTTGCGTCCCAAACTCCTCCACCGCATACAGGCCAACGCCGACCACCGCGAGAGCAATGTAGATGCCCTCATCGGCCGCACGGCAATGGTGGTGGAACCCATCACGCCGCAGAAGGACGGCTACGTGAAGGTGGACGGCGACGAATGGCGCGCCAAGAGCGTCGACAACCAGCCCATCGGGAAAGGCGCCAACGTGCGCATCGTCAGCATGGAGAGCATCATCGTCACGGTGGCGCCCATCGAGCGATAGTTTCGGGGGAGAAGGCACGCGACCCCCGCAGCCAAGAGATGCTGCGGCAGATTCCTCCATCCAGCCCAAAGAGACAAATTTTAGCAACCTCAAAACAAATCATTATGAGTACCTTACAAATTGCATTAATCGTCATCATTGTTTTGGCACTGCTCTTTGTCAAGATGGCCATCATCATTGTGCCACAGAGCGAGACACGTGTCATTGAGCGCTTAGGGAAATACTATGCCACGCTGAAACCCGGCGTGAACATCGTCATCCCCTTCATCGACCGTCCCAAAATCATGATCAGCATGAACCGGGGCCGCTACACCTACAGGAGCAACATCGACTTGCGTGAGCAGGTGTACGACTTCGCACGCCAGAACGTCATCACCAAGGACAATATCCAAATGGAAATCAACGCCCTGCTCTACTTCCAAATTGTGGACCCTTTCAAGGCCGTATACGAAATCAATGACTTGCCCAACGCCATCGAGAAACTCACGCAGACCACCCTGCGCAACATCATCGGCGAAATGGAGCTGGACCAGACGCTCACCTCGCGCGACATCATCAATACCAAGCTGCGCGGGGTGCTCGACGACGCCACCAACAAATGGGGCATCAAGGTGAACCGCGTGGAGCTGCAAGACATCATCCCCCCAGAGAGCGTGCTCTCGGCGATGGAGAAGCAGATGCAGGCCGAGCGCAACAAGCGTGCCACCATCCTCACTTCCGAGGGCGAGAAGCAGGCACAGATTTTGGCCTCGGAAGGCGAGAAGACCGCCACCATCAACCGCGCCGAGGCCGACAAGCAGCAAGCCATACTGCGTGCTGAGGGTGAGGCCACGGCCCGCATCCGCAAGGCAGAGGCAGAGGCTGTGGCCATAGAGAAGATTACGGAGGCTGTGGGCAAATCCACCAATCCGGCCAACTACCTCTTGGCGCAGAAATATATCCAGATGCTGCAAGAGGTGGCCGTCGGCGACAAGACCAAGACGGTATTCCTTCCCTACGAGGCCTCCAACCTGATGGGCAGCATTGGCGGCATCAAGGAACTCTTCAAGGGAGAATAGCCTCTCGCTGCTGGAGGCCCCACTTCAGAAAGACGGAGCCTCCAACAGGATTTGCAAACAACGAACAACTCGCAGAATGGGATGGAACCATCATCCATTCTGCGAGTTGTTCTTTTGCGGGACAGGAAGCCCTGCCTATGAATGCATCATGCACGCCATCTAACTTTCCTCCTCTTCCTTCACCTCAATCTGGGATTGGGGCTGTTGCTGCTGCAACAGCTTTTCCCAAGCCTTGCGGAGGCGGTAGATCTTGATGGCGTTGATGCATTCAACAACGCCATAGACCATCATGGCCCAACCAATGATGAAGAGTGGCATCGAGGCAGAGTCGATGGGCTGGACGATGCAATAGACGCCCACAAGGAACAAGATGCTGGGGAAAAGCCAGAAGACAAACGGAACCGAGCCATAGCGGCGAGCCTGGGCCAAAGTGACAAACTGGCCTATCGTGGCCAGGACGACCAAAGCACCAAGGATGATGACTATCCACCTGATGAACGTCGCGGGCATGAATGCCAATATCACGCCCAACACCATTGAGCCCAAGCCTCCAATGGGAAAGGCGGGGGCCATGGCCTCATGGGGAGACTCCGAAGCCACCTCGGCGGCAACACGCTCTACGCTTCGCTTGTTGACATAGTAGATGATGACCGACGCGAGCCCAGAGAGGAAAAACAGGATGCCAACAGCGATGGTGAGCCACGTCACCGTGTCCTGTCGGTATTTCACGAGCAAAGCGCCAATAATGACTGCCACTACGGCGCGGAAAACAGAACTTTGTAATAGTCTCATTTCTTATGATTGGTTTCTAAATTAATGATGTGGCCCTATGTCGCTCCCACGGTGGGCAACGCCATCGGTCGTCAGTCTGATACTGCGGCCCTTTCTGCCCTATCCCAACTTACCAAGCCGAGAAAGGCAAGAATGGCATGAAAGAGGACGAATTATCTTGAACAGCTTACGCATTTCGTCATTTGTTGTTGCAAAGTTAATAATTTTCTGTAATTTTGCACTCGGAAATAAGATATTATTCAGAAAATGACGAAATTATTCTTAGTGCGCCACGGTGAGACTGTGGACAACGCCGCACAAATCCTACAGGGTCAGGAACAGGGTGAGTTGAACGAGCATGGGCGCGAACAGGCGCGAGAAGTGAGAGACAAGATGAGGGGGGAGAAGATAGACGTCTTCGTGGCCAGCGACCTCAAGCGAGCCATCGACACTTGCCGCATCATCAGCGAGCCCCACGGTTGTCCGAAAATCGTGACCACACCCCTGCTGCGCGAACGCGACTGGGGCAGCTTCACGGGAAAGTATATCCCCAATCTCGACTGGCAGAACAACTGGCCCGACGACATTGAGGCGCTGGAACACCTGAAGAGCCGCGCCCAGAATTTCCTGACATGGCTCAAGACGACCTATCCCGACAAGACGGTCCTCGCCGTGGGCCACGGCATTATCAACAAGGCCATCCAAAGCGTATACTTCAATAAGCCGATGAATCAAATCATGAAGATGACCAACGCTGAGGTGAGAGTTCTCATTCTCTAAAGGCCGGTTCTAAAAATTAGGCTTAGAAACCAGGCCGATACGGTTATTTGTTGTTTTAGGTCGTCTTCAGCATCTATCGGTCTCAAAACGTCAAGTCTCATCGGTCGTGTAGCCCGCTACACTCCCTCTTCAACTTGCGCTTTGAGTCCCGATAGCTGACAGAACCTTTTCGATAAGCCAAATGAGCAGAGCCAAGCTTGCTTGAGCTCTGCCATGGCGAGAAAAGGTGGGCACTGGGCCCAACCTTTTCGATAAGCCAAATGAGCAGAGCCAAGCTTGCTTGAGCTCTGCCATGGCAAGAAAAGGTGGGCGTAAGCCCAATACGCCTCGAACTAAATTCGAGAACCTACCTTAATAAATAAGTCGACAAATTCTATTGTGCCAACCCCAGGCACGGCCCCCTGCCTTTGGCCGTGCCTGGGGTTGACATTTGCGAATGGCCATAATGAGGCAAACCACCATAGTAGAAGGTGGAGCCAGCAAGCTCTTGCTTTCGCCCTCCGAAAGTCGTATCTTTGCAAGCGATAGGAAGAAGGAAAGATGAAAATGCCATGACATTATGGAAATGTTTCACGGCCTAAAAATCACCCTTTCTGAGGAACAAAGGTCTCCCATGTCTGATCATCATAGAAAACACGAATCTCAGTTATTCGACGAGGCTTCTTCTCTACAATTTTTACAACTTCTTTCGGCTGTGCGATAGGTGGGGTTGGAGACCCGAAAAAGGTGGGTTCAACCACCGCCGAACGGGCGGAAGACTGACCGCCCTTTGGAGCCAGATTGTCGCCTAAGGCAGGGGTGGGGGAGGCATCGGCGGCTGCCGGGGAGAGAGGAGCTGAAGCCTCCTGCTCAAACATCTCGCCCCTGCCAAAGAGCAGCCAGTCGGTTGAGATCTTGGGAATCTTGTTCTTGATAGCCTCTACAATGTTGAGGGTAGGTTTGGTGCGCCCGGTAAAGATGCTGCTCAAAGCGCCCTCACTCATCCCTATGAAGTTGGCGAAGACTTTCTGTGTCTGGTGCTGATTCTCCATGACGAGGCGAATTCTATCTTTCATTAACTCTTCCATTGCGGTCTGTATTGATGTGGTTAAGCCCTAAAAGGGCGAAAATGGTCGATTTTCTATCGATTTACAAAGGTAAACATAATTTTTGAAACCAACAACAAATGTAGAGACTATTTTTAATTTAAGAGTTTGTATTTGAATATTTAAATATCGACGATTTAATGTTGAAAACCAAACGA
>SFCY01000085.1 GCA_004558865.1 Bacteroidales bacterium | reverse complement strand
GTAGGGCGTGGCGTAGCCGCGGGCTTCGATCTGGTCGAGGGCGTGCTGCGCCGAGTCGCCCGTCTTCAGCTCCATCACGTAGATGGTGTCGGGCATGAACACCACCATGTCCACGCGGCCGCCGGCCACCTTCACCTGCGTGCGCACATAGACGTTGAGCATGGAGAAGATGAGGTAGAAGGTGTACTCGTAGAATCCCTCCTTGGTGGCGGCCTCGGCGAGCTTCCGCTTGAATCCCTCCACGTAGGGAATGCCGGCAAGATAAGCCTGCATGTGGCGCATGGCCAAGTCGATGTCGCCCTGCTTCAGCGCCCGCCAAAACTTCAAGGCAAATCCCACTTGCACGTCAGCATTGTCCAAACCGATATATGTGGGCAGCAGTCCGTTGACATAGCCCACGCGCACCTCTTGGTTGGGAATGGAAAGTTGATAGGTCTCACCCTCCGCATCGTAGTCCTTGATGGTGAGGTAGCCGCTCTGATAGAGCAGCGGCAGGGCATCGTTCATGTTTTCCGTGGGCTGGTCGAAGGCCGTCTCGGGCACGTCGAGAGAGTCGAGCGAGGTGATGTCGGTGTGGAAGTGCTGCATCTGGCGGATGAGGAAGGTGGGCGTGCCAGAGGCGAACCAGTAGTTTTTCAGCATCTGGTCGCCCAAGGCGTTGAGCAGGCTGAATGGGTTGAATACGGCCTCGGCTCCGCCGGCGAAGTGGTAGCCGTCATATTTGAACTTGATCTTGGCATACATCTCTTCGGGAGTCAGTTGGAAGACTCCAGCCATCGCCTGGATGTCGTCCTTGAAAACAGTCTTCACCTCCCGCTCCGTAAATCCGCAGAGTGTGGCAAACTTAGGAAGCAGGGAGACATTCTTCAGGTTGTTGATTGTGGAGAAGATGCTCAGCTGGGAGAACTTCGTGATGCCGGTGATGAAGCAGAACTTGATGTGTGCCTCGTTGGCCTTGAGCGGCACGTAGAACTCCTGCATGACCTTCCGCATGGCGTCGAGCGTGGCCTGCGAGTGGAGCACGTCAAGGAGGGGCGCGTCGTATTCGTCGATGATTACCGCCACCTGCCTGCCCGTCTTCTCCTGCGCACGATGGATGAGGCCCGTGAGCAGCTTGCCGGGAGTGGTCTCGTCGTGGTCTTGCCCATAGACTTCCGCCAGGGGCTTCATCATCCACATCAGCGTATCGCGCAGCCCCTCGGGGCTGTCCTGGCCCTTGGCCACGCTGAGGTCGATGTGTAGCACGGGATAGCGCGTCCATTCCTTTTCAAGCGGCATGATTCTCAATCCCTCAAACAACTCGCGGTCGCCCTTGAAATAGGATTCCAAGGTAGAGGTGAGCAGCGACTTGCCGAAGCGCCGCGGGCGGCTCATAAATACGAATGTGGCATAGTGCGCAAGTTCCCACACGAGGTCGGTCTTGTCCACATAGACAAAGCCCTCCTTTATGATTCTCTCGAAAGTCTGTATGCCAACTGGGTATTTTCTCATCATCTGTTCCATAATGCGCTCAATCTGTTGCATCCGCAAACTTACGCATTTTTTTTGTAACTCACGACAAAAAACCGATAATATATTCTAAAAAGGAGAATGGTGGGCACAGGCATGTTGGCCCTGGCCCACCATTCTCCTTGGACTCCTTGCGCCCCGCAGCCCACCTCGCTTCTTGGAAACGGACGCTGGGCTGGCCGGCTCGCGCGTCAGCCCCACACCATCGTGATGATCATCTTTTTTAAACCTAATTTTTATAACCGACCTTAACGTTCATCATTCAGACAACAAAAAGAATGCCACCCCATGCCGAATGGGGTAGGGTGGGTAACATTTGTTGCCACCCTCGCGATGGGCGGCCGCAAATAGCCAGTTGGCATCGAACTTGCAGGATGGAAAGTGAAACAACATAACGAACAAAGACAATGGAAAAGAGAATAGACCTCACGCAGACGGTGTACCAGCTCACGCAGGAACACCCCGAGATTATCGACATCATGGCCTCGCTCGGTTTTACCGAAATCAAGAAAAACGCCATCAGGCTTTCAGCCGGCAAACTAATAACCATTCCCAAGGGCGCGGCCATGAGGGGCATAAGTCTGGATCAGGTGGTGAAGGCCCTGCGCGATGGGGGGTTCACGGTGGTTGGCGACGTCCCCGCCTCTGCCGGCGATTCCGTCCACAGCCGTTTGGTCAGCCCGTCTGACGAGGCCACCCTCAGGATCAAGTCGCTGCTCAAGCGGCTCAACGACGGGGAGTCTTTGGAGAGTGTGCGTGCCGACTTTGTGAGGGACTTCAAGGATGTTCCGGCCACAAGCATCATGAAGGCCGAGCAGCAACTCATAGCCGAGGGGCAGTCGGCAAAAGAAGTGAAGAAGCTGTGCGACGTCCACTCTGCCCTCTTCCACAGCAGGAGCCAGGACGATTTCCATCACGGGATGCATCACGACCAGGAGAGGATGATGATGGGTCAGGCTGCCGAGAGCAAGGACAAGACGGCCAGCCTCAGGGCCACTGACGGGCATCCCCTGCAGACCTTCTACCGTGAGAACGACGCGATAGTGAAGGCTCTCAATGCGGTGGAGAACGCGCTGAGAAGGGATGGCGACGTGGCGGCCCTACTTGGCCAGGCCCGTGGGCTGGCAGTCCACTATGCCAAGAAAGGCGACCTCATCTATCCTTTGCTGAACACCAAGTATGGGATATATGGTCCCTCGCAGGTGATGTGGACCATCGACGATGAGATTCGAGCCGAGTTCTCCTCTCTCCTGCGGCAGGCCGCCAACCCCGGCGCGCAATGGCTGAAGCGCGCGGAGGACCTTGTGGTTCGCGCGAGGGAGATGACGTTCAAGGAGAACCGCATACTCTTTCCCGTGTGTGCGGCCAACCTCACTGACGACGACTGGCTTCAGGTTTATATCGACAGCAAGGCCTATGCCCCTTGCCTGGGTGTGGAGCCGCAAGTCTGGCAAGACGGGGAGGCGTTGCTCGCCAAGGAGAAGACGGCCAACTGCCAAGGGGGCACAAATGTGGCCAACGAACTGAGGGTGGACATGCCCGGCGGGTCGCTCACGATAAGCCAGCTGACAGCCCTGCTCGACACGCTTCCGATGGAGGTGACTTTCGTGGACACCGACAACATCAACCGCTACTTCAACCAGCCATTTGCCGCCAAAGCCTTCAAACGCCCCTTGGCAGCCCTTGGACGTGAGGTGTTCTCGTGCCATCCGCCCAAGATAGAGCCGATGGTTAGGGCCATCATCAATGATCTTCGGCAGGGCAAGCGCGAATGCGTGCCGGTGTGGATGGAAAAAGACGGTCGCGCGACGCTTGTCAACTATCATGCCGTGCGCGACGCCGAGGGCAATTATATGGGGACAATGGAAACCGTGCAGGACATGGAGGAGGCCCGTAGGCACTTTGCCAAATAACTCCACCCTCCCTGGGCTCACCTCATCTTGCTCCGATCGAGGATGGTAATCTGCCTTTCGGCCACTCTGATGGCTCCCTCCTTCTGAAAGGCGGAAAGCACACGCAGCAGCGAGAACTTCTGGATGCCAAACGAGTCGGCGATCTGTTGGCGCGAGCGGTTGAGGGTGATGGTGGTGGAGCCTTGCTCCGCCGCCATCTCCGTCAGCAGCCACGCCACCTTCTCTCTGACAGTGAGAAGACTGAGCACGCGCAGCCGCTTGGTGAGAAAGGCGTTGGTGTTTGACAAGATGCGGATGAAATTCTCCGTCAGCAGCCAGTTGTCGCGGAGCAGCTTCTCAAAGGTCGCAAGGCTCATGCGCAGCACGCTCACCTCCCCCTCGGTCTCAACGCTTACGGGCAGCGTCTTGTCCTTGCCGAAGAGGAAGGCCGGAGCGATGAGGTTGCCCGCCCTCAGCCGGCTTACCTCGACAAGCTTGCCCGAGATTGATGACATGCGGCAAACGAGCACGCCGCTGACAACGATGTCGGCGTTCTGGCAGGACATCCCCGCCAGCGCGTAGATGTCGTAAGGCGCATAGCCCACAAGCTGGTAGTTCACGCCCGACAGGGCAATCTCTATCTCCACGCTGCTCATGCCCGCGAACAGGGGGCTTTTCTGTAGCGATTCAAGTGTCTTGGTTTCCATTTCAAAGATTCTTTCAGTGGTCTCCCTCTCTTTCCCCAGTCTGGCTTTTGCTTGTGTGAGGCCGCGGCTTTCCCTGCATGGGAGTCGCATCCTCCACGGTCTGACAATCGTACTTGCAAGCCCTAACGGGAAACCCATGGAATGCAAAAGTAATTGGATTTCCCGAGATGGCCAAAATTTTAGGCTGAAATGCGCCACTCCATTCTTAGCATGCTCTTCCGGTCATCAAGGGCGAATACACAGATGCCCTTATTGTGTCCGCAACAGGGAAAACCGTTGCAAGGCTTCACGGTGAAAGAGAAGTCAATCTTCCACAGCTTGCCGAAGGGGTTTATATCATTAAGGCAAACGCCTATGGCAGGAAATTGGTTGCGAAGTTTGTTGTCAAATGATGACAATCATTAGTTGGAACAAATGCCAATAGATATGAAGCAAGGGGCAGAGATGCTGCTCCTTGCTTTTATAATGGCGTAAGAGCGGTATGCTTTTATTGCTCAGGGCGTAATGCCTCCAATAGGATTCAAGTGTCTTTTGTCAGAAGAGACCTAAATCCATCGCAAAGTTCCTTTGTTTAGGAGTACAACACCTTCACCCTGACCATTTCTTTAGGCTCGATAGCTGGAAGCTAACGCCGCTTATTTCCCGCTGTTTGCCTTCAGCCATTCCAGCCTGCGCTGGTCTGGAAGATGCCTCACCTTGAAGTCGTCAAAACGCGCCGTGAAGCCGTCACCGTCCGGGCTTGCCGCCGCAAGCCCCACCTGCACAGGGGTGTTGTCCTGCATCCAGCAGTTTCGCATGAGGGTGTAGTTCTTGTCGTCAAAGGAATAGAATATCTCAATGGCATCCAAGCGGCGCACCGCTTTTATCCATACGAAATCCACAGGATGGTCCAGTTCTATGACGCTCCAGTCGCTCGTGTGGTGGGTCACAACGCAGCTCAAGTGGTATTTGCCGTCAACGTATTCTATGCCCGCCTTGAGATAGTTCTCCTTGTCGATGCGCACCATCAGGCAGGCCTGGTCGAATCTCACCTTGTAATCGCCCGAAATCCTAACCTTGGCCTCGAACTCACCGCCGTATGTGGCGTAGACAAAAGGTGCGTCGTCCACGGTGAACCCATAGTGCGATATGCGCCAGTAGTCGCAGTGACCCGGAACGTCCATGGTAAGTGACTTGCCCTGGACCGCCCAGTGGTCAGGCTCGTTGAACCACTGCATGCTTGTCAGGGTCTGCGCGCTCGCCGCAACACTGAGCAGTGAGCAGAAAAAGATTGAAATAGCTTTATTCATATATATTTTTATTACCTTTGCAAAGGTAAAGGGTTTGCAGGAATCCTGCAATAACTAATAATAACCATTTCAGGCGATGGATATAGACCAACGGCTCAGCAAGCAGCTTCTTTCACAGGATTACAAGCACAGGGATGCGGAGGGGATGGAAAAGTTCCTTTCCATAGGAGAGGCATACGCCCTCGCCGAGAATGCCATCGCCGTGGTGAGCAACTTGGAGACCTGTGTCAGCCACGTCTTCTACGGAGGATTGGGCGAGCGGTTGGGCATTGCGAGAAAAGGCGACCACCATGTGCTGGATTCCATCTGGGAAGAGGAGATTTTCTGCCACATCCATCCCGACGACTTCGTGAGGAAGCAATTGGGAGAGCTGCATTTCTACCGTTTTGTCAAGGAGCTGCCACCTGCGGAGGCCTCCGACTGCCTGTTTGTGGGAACACTGAGAATGAACGACGCAAAGGGGCGATGGCTCACCGTCGTGCATCGCATCAGATACTTCTTCTCAGACGACAACAAGGTGTGGCTTGCCCTTTGTCTGTATTCTCTCATGCCTTCCTTGCCCAGTGGCGACTGCATCCTCAATACGGCGAGCGGCACGCTTATCCCCGTCTCCACTGCCACTCTGCATCATATCCTCAGCAGCAGGGAGAAGGACGTGCTCCGCTTGATCCGTCAGGGACTGTCAAGCAAGATGATAGCCGACCGTCTTTCCATCAGCATTTTCACAGTCAACAGACATCGGCAGAACATTCTCGACAAACTCCATTGTTCCAATTCGATAGCAGCTTGCCACAGGGCCGAGACGCTGGGAATCATTTGAGCTGTGGGTGAAATGCCCCAGCCGCTTCTGTATGGAGATTTCTCTCGCAAAGACGCAAGAATCCAAAGGCCACATCCCACTGCGCCCCCCATCGCTGAAACTGACGGCGGGGGCGAACGCCCTGTGGCGTTCGCCCCCGCTTGCCGTATGTCATCCCGTGGAATGGCTTGGGGATTACTCCCAAAGGTTGGGAGCCTGGGGCAGTGTGGAGGACTCGTCTTCCGATTCAGGCCTCAATCCCGGCACTTTCTGTATTCCGTCGCCGGTTCCCTCATGTATCATGCTTTCAGCGATCATCTCTTCAGTTCCCAATTCTTTGATGCGTAGTGTAGGCTGGATATATGTCTTCTTCATATTTGGTTTTATGCAATTAAATAGGTTGGTTATTTCACAATGAATTTCTTGCCGTTCCTCACGTAGACGCCGGCGGGCAGCGGCCCGCTCATGCGAAGGCCCGTAAGGGAGTAGACGGGAGCGTCGGCTTGCTCCGTGGTGGTCTTGGCCGTGATGCCGTTGGTGACATCGTTGAATGCGAAGCCCTTCACATTTGCCGAGGCGGGCAGGGCGAGGTAGGCCTTGTGGGCTTTGCTTGTGAACGCGCCGCCACCATCTGCGCCCCAGTAGAAGCCGATGCTTGCGGGGTCGCTCTGTGCGTTGAGGCTCAGCATATAGTATTTGCCCATGCCCTCCACGTTGGTCCATGTTTCAACGTCGGAGCCGTGGAGGTTGGTGGCGGTGGGCCTCTCCCCCGTCTCGGTGGTGCCGGCAAAGAAGTAGTCGCCCTCGTTTGCCTTCAGCACGACGGGTGTCTTGGCGGGAATCACGTCGCCCTCGTTGTAGGTCTTGCTTGTGGTGAGCGCATTGTTGGCGTAGCTGTAGGTGGTCGCGGTGACACCGGCCGGAACCTTTAGGTTGAAACCGCCATAATAGAAGGTGGCATACTCTCCGTCGACGATGGAAACGGGAACCTCGATGCTGGTGAGTTCATCGTAGTCGAATTCTGACATGTCATAGGGTGTGCCTGTCAAAATGACCTTAGAGCCAACCATCAAATCCTCCTTTGCACTGAAACGGATGCCACCCAAGTTATAGCCGGCTACAAGCAGTTGATTGGCTGTGGCGTCGTCATCGGATATATAGTAGTACATTGCGCCATAATAAAAACTATATACTGAAGAGATGATGCCTTTCACGGAGACAGGACTTGTTGGAAGCATATCTGCAGCTGCCAATGCCTTCAAATCAGCAACGGTATAAGGATAGTCGACGCTCCCATTTCCTGTAAGTGCCAAAACAGTGAGTGTGTAGGAAGCCTCACCGGCAAGATAGGTGTCGGTTTCTTCCGACTTGGCCGTGATGGTGGTTGTTCCTGCAGAGAGGGCAGTCACCTCGCCGGTAGATGCATTCACCGTAGCCACATTGGTGTTGGAAGATGAATAAGAAACGGCCAAGTTCTCGGGCTTGGTCAGTGTGGGCGCAGTAAAAGGCAAGCCAAGAGCGGCTGTGGCTGTCTGAGTGGAGAATGCTAAATTAGGCTCTTGCTTTGCGCTGGAGCCAGTAGAATAGGTCACTACTATTTCTTCTATTTTAGCTTGCTTAGAAGTAATGTTTCTGAAAGAAACCGTAGTTGCGTCGCCTACCCATTCGCCCTTAGTGGTGCTTTTGGTGTATTGCCCCCCCCCCCCGACAGATAAGCTTAATCGGTCCGGTCCGGCTGTAGAATATGTAGTAGTGAAGGTAATCTTCGTTATGTTTCCTGCTGAGCATGAAATGGTAATCGTACCCTTGCTATAAACTCGAAAATACTGCACACCGTTGTTTAAAGAACCTTTGTCGATAGAAATCGTGATTCCCTCTTTTGTCAGACTGGTTGCGGTCTTGTCAGCAACAAGGTCATCCTTGTTAATCGTGACAGTCTTGTCCTCTGCTCTTGCTCCTATGCTAAGCATCAGGAGCATGAGTGTCAAAAGGTAGTAATGTAAAATTTTTACCATGTTGAATATTTTTAGTGAATATAAGATTGATTCGTACTTGTCAAATAGTGTAGAGGGGAGCGGGTGCGAGACTCGCGGGGATCGATTGCAGTCTTGATAGTCGGTGGGGCGACAGCTTACGACTGAAAGCCCCGTTTTTTGGGGTAAGGGCTTGTTTTCGATGCAAATATATATAAAGATTTCCAAAACACACAAAGAAAACGCACTTTTTTTGCTGTTTGTCCCATATTTTAGTCTTTTTGCTGGTTTTCCAGTAAATGTTAGTCAAATCGATTGGGTCGATGCGCCGCAAAGCCTCTCTTCGAGGCTACTTCATGATCCATGGCAGTGCGTAGCTCGCAAAGAGCACACAAGTTGTGTGGGCGCGTTTTCTGTCCTTCCGAAGAAGAATTGTCCGTTGTTTGTCTCATTTCTCAATTATTTTTCGTAAGTTTGCCACAAAAAGACGACGATATGGACGACAACAATTTCATCCGTTTTGATTGGGCCGCCAAGCGCATGCTGCGCGACAAGGCCAACTTCGGCGTGTTCGAGGGTCTGATTACGGTTCTCCTGAATGAGCCTGTACACATCATCGAGATCTTGGAAAGCGAGAGCAACCAAATAAAAGGTGACAGCACTTACGGATGTGTCGTCTTGAGAGCGGCTAACAACAAGGGCGACGAGGTCATTGTAGAAGTGCAGACCATCCGCGAGCTCTATTATCTTTGGAATTTGGTAGCCAATTGCTTCCAGCCCTTTCCCACGCACATCTCCTTGGGCGACAAATACGACAAGGTGAGGAAGGTCTATTCCATCAGCATCCTGTATTTTGATTTGGGACAGGGAGCGGACTATCTCTACCATGGGCAGACCTCATTGGTGGGCGTGCATACCAAGGACACGCTGAAAATCAACACACGCGACAAGGGCATCATTAAGATCAAGACTCCCGAGGAAATATTCCCCGAATACTTCATCATTCGGGTCAACGAGTTCAACAAGGTGGCCAAGACTCCCCTTGAGGAATGGCTTGACTACCTCAAGAGCGGCCACATCAAGCCCGACACCACGGCTCCCGGACTGCAGGAAGCCCGTGAGAAACTTCAATACATGAAGATGGACAAAGCCGAGCGCAAGGCCTACGACCGCCATATCGACAACATCATGGTGCAAAACGATGTGCTTGACACGGCCAAGATGGAGGGACGCGCGGAGGGTCGCGCAGAGGGTCGCGCAGATGAGAAAAGAGAGATGGCTCAAAAGATGAAGGCAAAGGGAATGGAGGCAGGACTGATAAGCGACATTACAGGATTGGACATAACGGAAATAGAAAAGCTATAACAAGCCTCAGGCTTCCTTGCAGTCGCAATAATGTCGTCGAATGTAAGGAGAGATCCATCGTCTCGCACCCGTGAAACGTTTTGACGCGTAGTGGGTGTCTCATTCCACCTTGGTGTCATTGTCCGCATTGCGGATGGTAATGCCTTTGTCGAAGTAGTTGTCCCCCACCACGGCAGCACCGTCCCCTCTGTCACGATGGCCGCTCCTAAGGCTGGTTCTATAAATTAGGCTGATAGAATAATCGATAAAGTGGAGTTGTCGTTTCGGTCGTCTTCTGCATCTATCGGTCTCAAAACGTCAAGTCT
>SFCY01000084.1 GCA_004558865.1 Bacteroidales bacterium | reverse complement strand
CTTGCCGCCTGTGAAGGGCATACCGCTTGGCCATGAATGATTGTCTCTGAGCTTGTCGGGGGGCTTCTTGATGGCAATGACGGGCAGCAAGCATTTGTGGGCAAAAGGAATTTTGTGATATGTCCCGCCGTAGAAGTTTAGGCAATGTAACATAATAATGGCGGGAAAACTCACCGCCAACTGTGAATTTCCCCGCCAAGGATTGATTGTCGTCTTATGTCTTTTATTATTCTTCGTCCTCGTCGTCGCTGGGTTCATCTTCGCTTACAGCTTCTGCTATGGGAAGCTGGCGGTTGATGACGGCATTGAACGATACGATGGTCTCACTGCGCGACAGTCCTAAGGGCTGGAGCTTGTCGTGGATGATGTTGAGCAGGTGGTGGTTGTTCTTGGCATAGAGCTTGATGAACATGTCGAAGCCGCCCGTTGTATAGTGGCATTCCACCACCTCTGGAATCTTGCGCAGTTCCTCCACTACTTCGTCAAACTTCGATGGGTCCTTGAGGTATAGTCCTATATAGGCGCAGGTCTCGTAGCCAATCTTCTCTGGGTTAATGATAAACTGGGATCCTTTGAGAATGCCAATGGCCGTAAGCCTTTGGATGCGCTGGTGGATAGCAGCTCCGCTGACGTTGCAGGCCCGTGCGACCTCCAGAAATGGTGTTCTGGCATCGGAAGCAATCAAGGAAAGAATCTTCTTGTCCAATGAGTCTAAATTTTGTCGTGCCATGATGCTTTGTTTAATTTCGTACAAAGTTAATTCTTTTCCTGCATTTTTGCAAAAGAACTGTCAGAAAAAATGTGAATTTGATTATATTATTTCCAATGTCTTCTGCGTTTTCCATCCTAAGAAGAGAGGAAAAGGGGAGTGGGTCCTATTTCTTTTCCGTAGCGGAGTAACTGATTCTAAGTGCTCTTGCACGTCGCAGTGCCTGCTTCACGTCAGTGATGGTGCCCATGGGCGTCTGCCTGTCGGCTTTTATTGATACGGTCATCTTGTCCACGTCCTCGGGCTGCATTCGGTTGCGCTCGGCGGCCACGTAGTCTTCCACTTCGTCGGCACTGACATACTTGTCGTTCATCTGTATGTGGGTTTTGGGTGAGAGAACCTCTCCTTGCGCCGACTTGGGCCTGCCGATATAGATGTAGCTCACCGTAGACTTCTTCGTGAGCCGGGTGAGTTCGGTTCCTTGCGGCACTTGGTATTTCACCATGACATTCTGCTTGCGCATGTGGGTGACAATCATGAAGAAGAACAGAACGGTGAAGATGAGGTCGGGCAGTGCGGCGGTGTTGAGACCTGGCATGCGATGGTGCATACGATGGAAGTTGAGACTCATCTTGCGCCTCCTTCCTGCTGGCTGCCGTTGTATTGTTCGGCGATGCGTTGTGGGCAAGCCTTGTCTATCTGCTCTCGGTCTTGGGCCGAGAGCTGGGTGTAGGGAGTCTTGAAACGTCTGAGGGAGGTCTCGTTGCGCCACGTGTTGTAAGCCGACATCAACTCATTCTGCAAGTGGAAGTAGGTGTCGTAGTTGGCGTGCGGGGCGCAGTTGATGGAGATGAGGTGACGTCTGCCCTCTCGGCGGAGCAGTCTCAGAACCTCTCCGCGCAGTGATTTCATATTGGCCGGGCGGTCATTGACAGTGAGCTGGTTGTCGGCTGAGATTTTCAATTGCAGCAACAGGTTCTTGTCCACAGCCGTCTGCTGTTGCTCGGTTTTGGTTTCGGCGGGTGGAAGTTCGCGCTGTAGTCCCTTGTCGGTGTCCATCGAGGTGGTGACAAGGAAGAAGATGAGCAGCATGAACGATATGTCAGCCGTGGAAGTGGTGTTCAGTTGGGGCACGGTGTGTTTCTTCTTGCGGAATCTCATTTCTCCTCCTTTCTGTGAAGCTTGCGGTTGCGCCAGCCACTGTAGACCACTGCTGTGATGGCGGCAGCCATCATGATGAGCGAAGTGGTGACAAACATGTCGGTGATGCGCAGCCACAACTTGTCGGCATACAAAGTGCCGTTGACTGGAATGGGGGTGGTTGAGGCGAATAGCAGCGTCAATAGAACTATGGATACTGTGGAAAGCATCACGCCGTATGAGATTTTCTTCACCGGGATGCCGTTCTCATATCGTTGGGCGTCGCCCCGCTTCTTCAAGGTTGTGACGATGCTCCACACAGTGATGCCGGCGGCGCAGATGAGCATCAGCCACATCAAGGCTATGAGTGCATTGGTGAAAAGAGGATCGTTGAAGTTGGCGCTCTCTGTGGACGGACGGTCGTAGCCTACGGTCCAGAATAGAATGAAGACCACCATGCACAGCACCACCATGACATAGAGCAGGGTTTGGGAGATATGCTCGGCCGACGAATGGCGAAGGTTGTTCAGTTTCATCTTGCCTCCTTGTATTTTGTTATGCTGTCGAGCAGCGAGATGGCCGATTCCTCCATCTGACTGGTCAGGTGCTCAATCTTGGAGAGGATATAGTTGTAGAACAACTGCAGGATGACGGCAACAATGATGCCGAAGATGGTGGTGATGAGTGCCACTTTCATGCCCGCAGCCACGATGGTGGGGCTGATGTCGCCGGCACTCTGAATCTGGTCAAAGGCCATCACCATGCCAATCACCGTGCCGAGGAATCCCAACGAGGGGGCTATGGCTATGAAGAGGGTTATCCAGGAGCATCCTTTCTCCAAATTAGCGCTCTGCACAGAGCCGTAGTTCTCCACGCTGCGCTCAATGTCGTCGAGGTTTTCGTTGATGCGTAGCAGACCTTGATAGCAGATGCTGGCCACCGGGCCGCGGGTCTCACGGCACTGGCTCTTCGCGCCTTCGATATCGCCGGCTGATATTTTGGTCTCCAAGTCGCCCATAAACTTCTTGGCATTGATTTGTGACAGGCTCAGATAGATGATGCGCTCAATGCAGAAGGCCAGTCCCAGCACCAAGGCCAGGGCCACGAGCGACATGAATCCGGCGTTGCCCTCGATGAAATTCTTCTTCAAGGTTTGGTGGAAGCCCTCGCTCTCGGTGTAGTCTCCTTGTGCCGTGCTGTCAGAGGCAGCCTCCATCAGAGTGGCATCGTCGTCCTCATCCGCGGAGGAATCAGAGGCTGTGGCGGTGCTGTCGTTGGCTGAGGCTGTGGGAGTGGCCTTGGTGGAATCTGCCTTTGGAGTCTGGGCCATGGCGAAGTTGGCCGTGAAAAGCAGCGTCACCATCATGGCGCAGAGCGCTGCAATCCTATTTCTCATTTTTGTTTTGCTCATCTATTTCAATCCTTTTGTTCCGATATGCTTCTTTGAGTGGCACAAAAGTAGCTAAAAATCATATAACGGCAAAATAAAAAGTGTGAAATAATGTAGGAAGAGTGTTTGACTTTCATCTCTTCCCATTCGACCCAAACTTGTTCAATGCTTCCACCACATGGCTTACTTCTGCGTCGGTCATGGCCTGATTGCAGGGAAGACTGAGCTCCTCACGATGAATGCGTTCGGTGATGGGCAGTGAGAGTGTGTGCCAGTCGCGATAGCATTCCTGCTGATGGGGCGGTATGGGGTAATGAATCATGGTGGCGATGCCCTCTTCCTGCAGATGGTCCTTGAGGTCATCGCGGTGCTGGCAAAGCACGGGGAAGATGTGGAACACATGGTCCACCCGACCTTTGAGCCAGTCGTCGGCGCCAGGCAGCGTGATGGCCGAATTGGAGACATGCTTGGCATAATAGGTGGCTATCTGCTGCCTACGGCGGTTGTCGTCGTCGAGATACTTCAGCTTCACCGTGAGAGCCGCAGCCTGCAGCTCGTCCATGCGGCTGTTGCGGCCTATGTATGGGAAGACGTATTTGTGGCTGGAGCCATAGTTGCCCAATGTCCTGCATAGGTTGGCCAGCTCAGAGTCGTCGGTGGTGACGGCTCCCGCGTCGCCCAACGCTCCGAGGTTCTTGCCGGGATAGAAGCTGTGGGCGGCGGCGTCGCCAAGCGAGCCTGTATGCCGGCCCTTGAAGGTGCAGCCATGGGCTTGGGCGTTGTCTTCCAATAGCAGCAGGTTGTGGCGCTTGCAGATTTGGCCGATTCTGTCGGTGTAGGCGCAGCGGCCGTAGAGGTGGACTATCATCACCGCCCGCGTCTTCCCGGTCAGAGCCTGTTCTATGAGCCTGTCGTCAATCTCAAGGGTGTCGGCCGACGGCTCCACCAATCGGGGCTTCAGTCCGTTCTCGCTGATGGCCAGGATGGTTGCGATGAACGTGTTGGCGGCAACGATGACTTCGTCGCCATCCCTCAGCCGTCCCAGCTCCTTGTAGGCACGGAGCATGAGCCAAAGGGCGTCGTAGCCGTTGCCGCAGGTCACGCAGTGGCGCGTGCCGATGTAGTGGGCGTAGCGGGTCTCGAAGTCTTGGGTGGCCTCACCTTGCAGGTACCATCCGTTCCTGACCACTCGGTCTACAGCCGCCTGTATCTCCTCTCCATGGAGAGCCGTGATTTTCTTCAGTGACAGATATTCAGTCGTCATAAGTCGTACTCGTAAGTGTCGTAGCACACGCCGCGTCCGCCGAACCCCTCCTTCTGGAAGATGAGGTTGCGGTTGAGCCATCGCCCGCCATCCTCTGTCGACTTGCCAAAGTCGAGGATGTCGCGTTGGGCGTATACCTTATTTATAATATAATGGAAAAGCAGGTCGAGTGCGCCCTCACGCTTGCCCTCGGGAGAGGCGGAGATATACTGTGTGTGGACCACTCTTCCCATGTCGAAAACCAGCGTTCCGCCCATCGGCTGCTCGTTCTGATAAGCCATGAAGAGCCGTATTCTGTCGGGAAAGCGGGATTGGAGCAGCTGTAGCTCCTGCAACGAATGCACGGGAGCCTTGTGGTATTTGGCCTCCAAGTTGTCGTTGAGAATCTGCCAAAAGGACTTGAGGTCGTCGCTCTCCCGGCAAGTGATGCCGCATCGCTGGGCCTTGCGGATTCCTGAGCGGCGCGACTCCTCAAACCTCATTCTCGATTGAAGCATGATGGTGGACGAAATCTCGCGCGAAGCGAGGCGAGCGTGGCACACCTGCGTGAGCGCGTAGAGGTCCTCCTCGGCGGGAATGCGATGGTAAATCCACGGCATGGCCTTGTAGACAACATGCCGGAAGCCTTGGGATTGCAGCCATTTGTTGATGTCGCCGAACATTTCCATCACGTCGGCCGCCTTGGCCTTGGGGCTGGTGAGCAGTCCGCCGTAGGTGAGTCCTTGGTGGGAATAGACGGTGTCGCCGCTCCTGTTGGCGGGGAGGAGCGCACAGGGATGCCCCTTGTGGCCCACCACCAAGGAACAGTCGCAGAACCTGTTGGAGTGGTAGTCCATATAGCCGCGGTTGAACAGGAACGTGCCTTGCCGCGACTGTTCCACGAAGCGGTTCCATTCCCCTGCGTCGGCTGCTGTGTATGGTCTTATTTCGAACATCTGATGTAGTCGAGAAAAGCGTTGTAGTCGCGGATGTAGTCCTCCTCCTTGTACACGTCGCTCGCCAGGCAGAGGCATACGGCCCCACTTGAGAAGTCGTCGAGCGTCCGCCATGTACCCGGGTGGATGAGTAGGGCCTGCCAAGGATGGTTGAGCAGGAAGGTCTGGCGCTCCCGTCCGTTGTCGAGCGTCACCGTGAAGGAGCCGCTTGTGGCTATGAGCAGTTGCGACAGAGTCTTGTGGGCGTGTCCGCCCCGGCATTCGCCCGCCGGAACGTCGTAGACCCAATAGGCGCGCTTGATTTCAAACGGCACGTCCTTCATCTGCTCGGCCACGGTGAGGTTGCCCCGCGGGTCGTGGATTTTCTGCAGGTCGATGATGGTTCCTATGTCCATACCGCTCATTTCCTCATGTAGGGGTCGGTGCCCAGCACGGTCTTGGCCAGCCGTTTGGCCTTGTCGCGCAGGGCGTTCATGTCGCAGTCCACATCGTCGTAGCATACCACCACTCCCATTCTGCGCCCAACATGGGCCACGGGCTTGCCGAAGATGCGCACCCGCGCATGATCCTCGGTGCATACGTCCGTCAGGTTGTAGTCGAGCGGCTTGTCGCTCTCCACGGGCGAGAGCACCACGGCCGAGGCCCCGGCGTGCTCCAGATGGATGGCTGGAATGGGGAGGCCCATCATGGCGCGGAAGTGGAGCTCAAACTCGTTCAGGTTGGTGGAGTGGCTGAGCGTCACCATGCCCGTGTCGTGGGGTCGGGGAGAGAGCTCGGAGAAGATGACTTCTCCCTGTTTGGTGAGGAAGAACTCCACGCCCCAGATGCCATATCCCGTCAGACTCTCCGTCACCTTGGCCGCCATGTCCTTGGCCTGTTCCAATTGTTCGGGCTTGATGGAGTAGGGCTGCCAGCTCTCACGGTAGTCGCCGCCCCTCTGCACATGGCCTATGGGCGGGCAGAAGAGCGTGGGGCCATTCTTTTGGGTCACGGTGAGGAGGGTGAACTCCGATTCGAAGTCGACGAACTCCTCTATGATCGCCTCCTTCACGTCGCCGCGCCCCTCGTCCATGGCCTGGCGGAATGCCTCTTGCAGCTCATTGTCGTCGTGCACGCAGCTCTGGCCGTGGCCGCTGCTGCTCATCAGCGGCTTCACCACACAGGGGAAGCCAATGGCGTGGGCCGCCCGCTTGAGCTCGTCGAAGGTCTTGGCGTAGGAATACTTGGCTGTGCGCACTCCCAACTCCTTGGCGGCCAGGTCGCGTATGGCGCGGCGGTTCATGGTGAAGTTGGCGGCACGCGCCGAGGGGACCACCTGGATGCCCTGCTTCTCAAAGTCGAAGAGCCGCTCCGTGCGGATGGCCTCTATTTCGGGAACGATGATGTCGGGGTGGTGCTTCGCCACTGCGCGCGCCATCTGGTCGCCGTCGAGCATGTCGAACACCTCGCACGCATCGGCCACCTGCATGGCCGGCGCGTTCGTGTATTTGTCGCAGGCCACCACGTAGGCTCCCGCGCGCTTGGCTGCGATAGTGAACTCCTTGCCCAGCTCGCCCGAGCCCAATAGCATGATTCTCTTCATTGCTCAGATTTCCTTTCCGTGGCGGTCCTTGCCATACATGATGTCGTAATACTTCTGGTAGTCGCCGCTGGTCACTTCCTCCACCCACTTCTGGTTGTCGAGGTTCCAGCGTATGGTCTTCACGATGCCGTCGGCAAACTTTGTCTCGGGATACCATCCCAGCTCGTTCTTTATCTTTGTTGGGTCGATGGCGTAGCGTGCGTCGTGTCCCAGGCGGTCGGCCACGTGGGTGATCAAGTCGTTGTTGATCCATCTGATGTCGATGTCGCCATTGGCGTCGCTCACCTGTTTCTTCAGCACGCGGCGCAGGTTCTTGTCCTCGGCCATCATGTCGTGTATGGTCTTGATGGTGAGTTTCACGATGTCGATGTTCTTCATCTCGTTGTGGCCGCCCACGTTGTAGATTTCGCCGTCGCGCCCCTCGCGCACCACCATGTCGATGGCCTTGCAGTGGTCCTCCACGTAGAGCCAGTCCCTCACGTTGAGCCCCTCACCGTAGACGGGGAGCTTCTTGCCTGCGAGGATGTTGTTGATGATGAGCGGGATGAGTTTTTCGGGGAAGTGGTAGGGGCCATAGTTGTTGGAGCAGCGTGTGATGCTCACGGGCAGATGGTAGGTGTCGCGATAGGCCATGACGAAGAGGTCGGCGCTGGTCTTGCTGGCACTGTAGGGGCTGTGGGGCTGCAACGGGGTCGTCTCGGTGAAGAAGCCCTCCGCTCCAAGGCTGCCGTACACCTCGTCGGTTGACACCTGGTGGAACCGCTTGCCCGCTTTCCATGTGGGGTAGCCTTGTCCGTCCTTGCCGGTGACCCATGCGCGGCGCGCGGCGTCGAGCAGGTTTTGGGTGCCAAGGATGTTGACGGAGAGGAACAGCTGCGGGTCCTCGATGCTGCGGTCTACGTGGCTTTCGGCTGCGAAGTTCACCACATAGTCGATGTCGTTCTCCTGAAAGAGCCTGTCGGCCAATTGTTGGTCGCGGATGTCGCCCTTGACGAAGAAGCACCGCTTGTTGTCGATGTCGTCCTTGATGGTGCCCAAGTTGCCCGCATAGGTCAGCGCGTCGAGGATGATGACCTTGATGTCCTCGTTCTGATACTTCTTGTGCAGGAGATACTTGATGAAGTTGGAGCCGATGAAGCCAGCGGCTCCTGTGACTAAGTATGTTTTCATATCTTGTTTGTTTTATTGCCCAATGTGATGACCTCGCAGTCCCTCATGTCGCTACCGTCAATGGTGAGCCTCACGAGCGTCCGTTCCCTCTGCCAGCCCATGAGGCCGGCGGCCCCGGGATTGATGTGGAGCAGCCGTAGCGCCTTGTCGTACTGCACTTTCAGGATGTGCGAATGGCCGCAGACGAAGAGGTTGGGCGGCGAGGCGTAGAGTTGGTTGGCAATGCTGCGGTCGTATCGCCCCGGGTAGCCGCCTATGTGTTTCAGCAGCACGTCCACATCCTCGCATCTGAAGCGCAGGATTTCTGGGTAGCGCTGTCTGACCACTCCCCCGTCGCAGTTGCCATACACGGCCCTCAGCACGGGCCGCATGGCCTCGAAGCGGTCGGCCAGCTCGCTGGAGCCTATGTCGCCGGCGTGCCATATCTCGTCCATGCTGCCGAGATACGTCTCGTATTTGTCGTCCCAGTAGCCATGGGTGTCTGAAATGATTCCGATGCGTTTCATGGCTCTCGCTTGCGTATTCTTCTGATGAAGTCGGCGATGAACTCCTCCGTCCCCTCCAAACCGAGGAGCGAGGAGTTGACGCAGAGGTCGTAGCTCTCGCTGTGCCCCCAGCGCTTGCCCGTATAGTAGTTGTAGTAGGAGGCACGCCGCTCCTCACCGTCGAGGATGAGTTTCCTTGCGCTCTTGCGGTCTATGCCCTTGCGCTTGCAGACGTTTTGTATGCGTTGGTCCATGTTGGCGGTGATGAAGATGTTGACCACCCCCTCCATGTCCCTTAGGATGTAGTCGGCAGTCCTGCCCACGAACACGCAGTTGCCTTGCTGCGCGGCCTTGAGGATGGCGTCGCTCTGAAACTGGTAGAGCTTCTCCTGCGAGAAGGCGTTCTCGCTATAGTCGCCGGGAGCAAAGAAGGGATGGCGGAAATGCGCGATTGAGGAAAAGAAGTCCTTTTTCTCGTCGTTCTGTTCAAAGAAGCGCTCCTTGAAGCCGCTCTCCTTGGCTGCCAAATTGAGGATTTCCCTGTCGTAGAACTTACAGTGGAATTCTTCAGAGAGCCATTTGGCGATGCATCTGCCTCCGGAGCCTATCTGCCGGCCTATGGTGATGATGATTTTGTCCATTTCTTGCTTCTTGTCTGCTGTCATTTTCGTAGGCAATGTTTATCTGCTTGCAAAAATAATAAAATAATTTCTTACCACCTACTTTTTTATAGCTTAATGTATCATGAACAACGCATAATTGTTAGCGCGGATTATACAAGTTGGCACAGAAACAAGAAGCCTCACGGACCAAGCGGACTTGTCAATGGCGCAAGTTGGCAGGCAAAGCGACAAGAATCAAAAAACTTTCGTCGGGCAGCGGATTGGTTAAGGTAAAGTTTTCGGCCAACTGCCGAGACTCAAGACATAAGCTGGAAAAGGAGTTTGGCGGGTTGTCCTGCCAGTGAGACTTGACGTTTTGGGCACTGTAGGTGCATAAGACGGCCGAAACAACATCTATCCATTTTGGCTTGGTTTCTCAACCTGTTTTTAAGAATCACCCTTAAAGCTGCGCACGAAAGGCTTTTCTTGTTGGATTTCGGCGCAACCGACAAACCCTGTGGAGTGCGTACAGTCGCTAACCCAAAAACATGTTGCTAAACGGTACATGATTGGAGAAAAGTTCTTACCTTTGC
>SFCY01000083.1 GCA_004558865.1 Bacteroidales bacterium | reverse complement strand
CTCCGGTGGTCAACTTTTCCTTACAACAACAAAGGTAAAAATTAACCATGAAACTAAAGGCATAAACCTTTAAAATATTCACACTGCAAAGATAAAGTATTGGGAGCCAGCATTTCTTTACACTCAACGAGACCTACATCAACTTCCGCCGCCATACCACCGAGAATGCCGCCAACCGCACTATGACATCGGCAGCCACGTTCATGCGCCGCGTAAACATCAAGGACATCACGGGACTGAGCTATCAGTTCATTCCCTCCAACGCATGGAACGCCACCGCATTCCTGAAATATTATGACACCCACGTGACGGGGCCGGTCAACGTGTCCACAACGACGCGTGCAGAATATGAGGAGCAGAAGCGCCATAGCCACGCACTCGGCTATGGGGCTGCTGGAACGTGGATTCCCTGGCGCGACTTGCAGGTGAAGTTGAGCTACGAGCGAGCCCTGCGCCTGCCCACAGAGCGCGAGCTCTTTGGCGACGGTGACTACGAGGAGGGCGACGCCGTGCTCAAACCCGAGAAAAGCAACAATGTCAACCTAAACCTCAACTACGAGCATACGATAGGCAGCGACCATAGCATCGTGGCGGAGCTGGGACTCAACTACCGCAACGTGCAGGACTACATCATCCGAACCATCAACTCAAAGGGTGTGGCTGTCAGCACCAACCACGGCCATGTGGTTGGCAAGGGCTTCGACGCCACCCTACATTATATCTATAAGGACATCTTCAGCATCGGCGGCAACTACTCCATGCAGAACATGCGCAACCGCGAGCGCCACAACTCCAACGGCGCGCCGAGCGTGACCTACAACAACCGCGTGCCCAACCTGCCCTACGCTTTCGGCAACATGGATGCGAGCTGCACCTTCAAGCGTGTGCTGGGAAAATACAACAAGCTCACTATTGGCTACGACATGCGCTACGTGCATCGCTTCTACCGCTCATGGTTGGGCGACGGCGCAAAACTCTATGTGCCGGAGCAGTACAGCCACGATGCCAACCTCACCTACTCCATCTATGGAGGCCGCTACAACATTTCGTTCGAAGCCAACAATTTCACCAACAGCCTTCTCTACGACAACTACAGTCTGCAAAAGCCTGGCCGCAACTTCGCCGTCAAGTTCAGATATGTTTGGGCAAAATAGAGGGATTGGGCGCTGAACCAACATTTTGGAATTGATATATTTACATTATATGACACCTTCAAAATTTAAGAATCTTTTGGGAGGAATGGCAATGCTGCTCCCAATATTGGCTTTCACGTCGTGCAGCAGCGACGAGAGTTCTGAGATTACCAACGGTGAGGATAATGGCATCGCTGCCAATCCTACGGCAAGCGGCCACTTCTTTCTGGACGTCGCTTCCGACAACGGTACCGAATATGTGCTGCAGACGAAGTCCGTCACCGACGGCGACCTGAACATCAAAAACAATGTCAAGGAGCTGCCCACAACTCCCTATACCTGGGTGTTCAAGGACAGCTATGCCGTGGGCATGTCTTACCAACAGCAATATCCCGGCGTGGGCTACTGTGTGAAGCTCGTCGATGCGAGCAAGCCTTTTGAGCAGATTGGAGCCTTCCAGGTCAGCAACCGCTTCACCACATACGGCTTCGTAGGCAACCTGTTTGTCACCGGCATCTGCGGGCAGACCAAAAACAACCGCACCGACATTGCCGTCTTCGACTTCTGGTCGCTCGACGACGGCGGCGTGAAGCTGCTCCGCAGCAAGTCGATGACCACAAAAGAACTGGCGGGTGGCGGCCAGCAAGCCACGTTCTCGGGTATCGTCGACAATGGCGACGGCACTTTTTTCACCGCCATGGTCAAGTCGGACCATAAAGACGACGGAAGCAACGCCCAAGGCGGCAGTATCGGCACCGTGAGATACCCCGACAGCTGCTGGATTGTGAAGTTGGACACGGCCCTCAACGTCAAGGCTGTCTATAGCGACAACCGCATCAGCTACGCCTGTGGCCAGTTCCGCTCGCAGACCATCAACTCAATCTATAAGGTCGACGACGGCACCGTCTATGTCTTCAGCAACAGCTATGAGTCTTCAAGCACGCTGCCAGCCGGCGCACTGCGAATCAAGAAAGGGGCAGCCAGCTTCGATGCCGACTATTATTTCAACATGCAGGATGAACTCGGCGGGTATAAGTTCCGCCGTATTTGGCCCATCTCTGGCAACAAGTTCCTCTTGGAACTCTACGATGAGAAGACACCAACCTCAACTGGCGCGGCCCGCCATTATGCGGTTGTCGACATGGAAGCCAAAACCCACGTGGATGTTACCGGACTGCCCGACAAGCTCAACATCACTTCTGGGCAGAACACGGGCGACGTGCCGATGGTACATGATGGAAAAATCTACATCCCCATCACCGCGCGCGGCGGATATGCTGCCCTTTACAATGTCGATCCCTCTACCGGGGTGGCCACCAAAGGCATCAGCATCACTGGCGCCGCCTCGATACGCAGCGCAGGCTATCTTAAATAAGCTATATCACACAACATTTCCTAATTGATAAATCAACACTAATATGAAACAGAAACATCTTCTGGTGGCGGCAGGCCTCATGGCGCTGTCGGCAACCTTCACAGCCTGCAGCGACGACGACGAAAAGGCGTCGGCAGGAAACGCAGCCGTCGATCCTGCAGAGGTGAGCTTCATCGTAACCTCCAACGATTTGACGAAGAGCCTGCGTGGTGGCTCGCGCATGAAAGTGTTCACAGATCTGAACACTCCGAAAACCGACCAGCTGGTCTATGGCGACAGTACGAACGCCGACGTGGCTTATAGCGTAGACGGCTTCACGCAGGCCAAATACAATTCACAGGCAAGCTTCTTCACGGGATACATTTATCGCCAAGGATCTGTCGAAGAGTCGAAAGGCGGTATCGGTTCGGGAAAGATGGGCGCGCGCACGTATACCTATTCCAATGGCAGGCTCACGCAGAGCGGTGTGAACATCATCACCAATTTCGGCAACGTGGGTATTTTCGGCAACTACACTTATGTAGCCATGAACAGCGACCTCGCAGTCAACATCTTCTCGGCCAACGGAGGATTGACAACGTGGCAGGCCGTAGACTTGGCCAAGTATGCCATTGACGGCACTGCTCCCATCATCAGTGACGTTATAGACATGGGCAACAACCGCTTGTGCTTGGCTCTCTACTACTCCAACCGCGACTCTGCCGCAGTGGCTTTCACCGACTACAGCTTCTCCAAGGTCAGCGACGTGGTGTTCGACAGCCGTATAGGCGGCATCTTTGGCGCTTGGCGCTCGGTGCGCTATGCCATGGGTGGTGCAGCCGATGATGGTACGGCCTATGTGTTCTGCGGCACCAACGCCAATGGCGACAAGTTGGGGGCCCTGCGCATCAAGAGCGGTGATTCGACATTCGATCCCAGCTACCGATTCGACCTCAACGCAGCTGCAGACGGCTATCGCTTCCGCAAGGCTTATCCCATCAGTGGCAGCAAATTCCTTTTGGAGTTTTATGTTGACAAGGCCGCTTACGGAGTTATGGACACATCTGGCAAGTTTGCCATAGCCGACATGGAAAGCAAGACTCTTACTTGGGTGACGGGGCTGCCCGCTGAATCTCAGATGTCGGGTTACTCCGTTGGCTATGGCGACGGCTACGATGGCTACTACTACCTGCCTTTCAGCCCGTCGGAGCCCAGCTCTTCCGGTGGTGGCGGACGTCCCGGACGCGGTGTGATGCGCGCTTCCTCGAATGCTGTGCCTACCATCTACAAGATCAATGCCGAGACGGGTGCGGCTTCCGTATTCATGACGTTCAGCAAGAACGAGTCGGTCAAGGCTATCAACATCATCAAGAAATAGGAATCATGCGACTTTTCTTACATTCAATTTCATGTGCAGTCGTTCTCTTGGCATTGGCAGCCCAGTCTGCCTTTGCCGGAGACGGCTCGTCGAAGGACAGCGCAGCGGTGATGAACAATATCCTCACTCGCACCAGTATAAGGCGTTTTGAGCAGCGGCCTGTGGAGCAATACAAGGTGATGGCTCTGCTTCGTGCTGGCATGGCGGCTCCCACAGCCCGCGACCGTCGGCCCTGGCATTTTGTCGTACTCAACGACACGGCCGACATCCATGCCTATGCCTCTACGATGAGGCATCATGCTGAGATGTTTGCCCAGTCCCCGCTTATTATCTATGCCTGTGGCGACACGACGCGGATGATGCAAGGCCAAGGCCGCGACTTCTGGGTGCAGGACGTTTCGTGTGCTTCGGAGAACATCCTGCTCGCCGCCCACGCCATGGGGCTTGGCGCTGTGTGGACAAGCGTCTATCCCGAAGCGCGCAAGGTGAAAGGAGTGAGCGAGGCTCTCCATCTGCCCGGCAACCTTGTGCCGCTGAATTGCATTCTCATTGGTTATCCTGCTGAGACGCACGATCCCCTGGACAAGTGGGATGAGGAGAAGATTACGTGGTGGAAAGCCAAATGAAAAAGGATACACCAACAAACGGGAGCGGCCACACCCATGGGTGTGGCCGCTCCTATCATAATATAAGGCTGGTTCTACAAATTAGGCTGATGAATAATCGATAAAGTGCAGTTGTCGTTTCGGTCGTCTTCTGCATCTGACTGCTGGCGGCCAAGGACAGCGCTTTGCGCAGACCGCGGCGCGGCTCCTCTTCGCCATCGCCTGGGTGTGGGGAGGGCCGCCGCGACACCAAGGCGGAACCACAAATATTTGGCCAAATATAAGGACATTCGCTTAGGATATGGAATATTTTTCATAACTTTGCAGCATGAACAAGAAAGACTTGAGAATCGTCTTCATGGGCACGCCGGAGTTTGCCGTAGGCTCTCTGCAGCGGCTCGTGGAGGATGGATATAATGTAGTGGGCGTGGTGACGCAGCCCGACCGCCCCGTGGGACGCCACCAGAACACACTGCAGCCCTCGGAAGTGAAACAATACGCCTTGGCACAAGCCATCCCCGTGCTGCAGCCAGAGAAGATGAAGGACGACGCCTTCCTCAGCGCCCTGCGCCAATGGAAGGCCGACCTGCAGGTGGTGGTGGCCTTCCGGATGCTGCCCGAAGTGGTGTGGGCCATGCCCCGGTTCGGCACCTTCAATGTGCACGCCGCGCTGCTGCCACAATACCGCGGCGCGGCCCCCATCAACTGGGCTGTCATCAATGGTGAGACCGAAACCGGCGTGACCACATTCTTCCTCGACAAGAACATCGACACGGGGCGCATCATCGCACAGAAGCGGTTTCCCATCCCCGACGACGCCAACGTGGAGTACGTCTACGACGGGCTGATGAGGCTCGGAGCCGACATCTGCGTGGAGACGGTGGACAAGCTTTTAGCCTCCGACGGCCACGTTGAGAGCATCGGCCAGGACGAGATCGTCGACCAAATGAGCCAAGGACTGAAGCCCGCCCCTAAAATATTCAAGGAAACCTGCCAAATCAACTGGGACCAACCCGCCAAGAAAGTATACGACTTCGTGCGCGGACTGAGTCCCTACCCTTGCGCATGGACCAAGCTGAGCGATGGGAAGACCCTGAAAATCATCGCTGCCCACAAGACCCAACTCCCCACAGGCGGAGCTGCACCAGGCTCCATTGAGTCGGGAAAGAGCGAGCTGTTGGTTGCCTGCGCCGACGAGTGGCTGCAGATAGGGCAGTTGCAGCTAAGCGGCAAGAAGCGCATGGACGCCCGCTCTTTCCTCAACGGCAACAAGGAGATAGCCGACCTCAAGGCTCTCTCAGGGCAATCCGACCTCTAAGGGAGAGCCTGTAACGACGGACCGGCCTTTAGCCAAAGGATTGGTTCTAAAAAGAAATTAGAAATGAGAGAAAACACCGATTGCTTCATGGCCTACGGCGACGACGCGGCAATGGAGCAACTGAGCCGCCAAAAGGCGGTAAAGAATATCTTCCTGCTCTGCCCCCATGCTGCAGAGGCCCCCCAAGACAGCAGCAGGATTCCAGTCGACGGCCTGTCGGCATCCTCCACCTTGCTGGCCATTGCCGACAAGGCTGGGAGCGAGTTCGCTTTGCTGGCCTTGAAGCCGCAGCCCATCACCATGGGACAGGATGCTGTTGGCCGTATGGCAGAGGCGGCTTCGTCGTCGGGCGCGGCCATGGTCTACGCCGACTTCACTTCGGAAAAAGGAGGAAAGCCCCAGCGACATCCCGTCATCGACTACCAGGAAGGCAGCCTGCGCGACGACTTCGACTTCGGTCCCCTCGTCCTGCTGCGCACCAGCCTGCTCAAGGAGTGGGCTGAGGAATGGAAAGCCCAGAAGCGGGTCCCGCTGTGCTTTGGCGGGTGGTACGACCTCAGGCTCTTCCTCAGCCGCCATGGGCAACTGCTCCACCTCAACGAGACCCTCTATGCCGAAGGCGAGACGGAGCAGGAAAGGCATGGAGAGCGTCAGTTTGACTATGTCGACCCACGCAACCGGGAGGCGCAAGTGGAGATGGAGCAAGTGGCGACCCGCCATCTTGGCCTCGTGGGTGCGCTCATCGACGCCAGCCGCCATTGGCAACCCGACTTCAACGAGCAACCTTTCGAGGCGGAGGCCTCGGTGGTGATTCCCGTCTACAACCGCGCGAAGACCATCCGCGACGCCGTTGGGTCGGCCCTGCGGCAGGAAGCGAAATTCAAATTCAACGTCATCGTGGTGGACAACCACAGCACCGACGGCACTACGCAGATACTCGACGAACTGGCCAATGCCGACCCACGGCTCATCCACCTTGTTCCCACACGTAACGACCTGGGCATAGGCGGCTGCTGGAACCTCGCCATCGACGACAGGAGGTGCGGTCGCTTTGCCGTACAGCTCGATTCCGACGACCTCTATTCCTCGCCTCAGACCCTGCAGCGCATCGTCGACGCCTTCTACAGCCAACAGGCTGCCATGGTGGTCGGCGCCTACCGAATGTGCGACTTCAACCTGCATACATTGCCTCCCGGCCTCATCGACCACAAAGAGTGGACCGCCGATAACGGCTGCAACAATGCCCTGCGCGTCAACGGTCTTGGTGCGCCACGCGCCTTCTTCACGCCCCTGGCCCGTGAAATCCGCTTTCCCAACACCAGCTACGGTGAGGACTATGCCATGGGACTGGCATTCAGCCGCCACTACCGCATAGGACGAATCTACGATGAGCTCTACCTCTGCCGCCGATGGGGGGGCAACAGCGACCATGCGTTGGACCAGGATCGCATCAACGCCAACAACCTCTACAAGGACCGCCTGCGCACCTTAGAGCTGAAGTCGCGCCAACAGCTCAACGCCTCTCCCCTGCCCGACCACGACGAGGGTGCGTTGACTCGTTTTTTCGACCGCCAGCTGGAACTCTGGGACGACGCCCGCCGCCGCTACCGTGACCTGCTGCGTGTGAGCGTGCGCGCCGTGGACGAGCCGCAGCGCCCAGCCCTGACACTGAAGCTGCAATTCAATCCCGCCCGCATGGTCTCCACGGGCGCCGAGGTGAGCAAGGATGCCGTGGAGCATCGCCGCTGCTTCCTCTGCGAGGGCAGCCTTCCCGCAGAGCAAATGGCCATACAACAGGATTCCAAGTTCCACATCCTCGTGAATCCCTATCCTATCCTGCCCGTCCACTTCACCATCCCCGCCCTCCGGCACCAGCGGCAACGCATCTTGGAAAACTACCACGTGATGCGCGAGCTATTGGAGCGCGACAGCCATCTGCTCGTGTTCTACAACGGCCCGAAGTGCGGGGCCTCAGCCCCCGACCATCTCCATCTGCAGGCCGGGCGCGGCGGCCAGGTTCCCCTGCGCGACGCCTGGCCCCGGCTGAGCATGCACTTGGAGCGAGTGAAAACGATGGACGAGCACAACTTCATCGCCGTCATCACCGACTATCCCTGTGCCGCCTTCGCCATTGTGACCCGCAGCAAGGAGGCCGGCCAGAAACTCTTCGAACGCCTCTACAAGGTGATGGAACACGACATGATGAAGCCCTCGGCCGAGCGCGACGACTTCGACTACGAGCCCATGATGAACGTCCTGATGTGGCGCGAGGGCGACGACACGGTGAGCGTGGTGTTCCCGCGCAGCAAGCACCGCCCCGGCTGCTACTATGCCGAGGGAGCGGCTAAAAGGCTCGTCTCCCCCGGCGCGCTCGACATGGCCGGACTCTTCATCACGCCGCGCCGCGAAGACTTTGAGACAATGGACTACGGAGAGCTGACCGCCATCCTGCGCGAGATGACCGTCGGCGACGCAACGATGGACCAGATGAAGACCCATCTGGCGCAAAGCAGCCGCCAGCCACAGCCCACCGACTGTCTGCCAATGAGGAACCACGAGCCCCACGTGCAGGTGGGCATCGTGAGCGGCGCGAAGCTGCTCTTCCACCTCAACGGCAGCTACCAGGCCAAGGGCAAGAACGCCGGGGGGCCGCAGACCGTGGCCTTTGCCGAGGGAGGCATCAGCTGGAACGGCAATGTATACCGTGAGCTGGCGTTTGAGCCTAAGGACGACAACAGCTCCTTCTCGCTCGTGGACGTCACCATCGGCGTCAACTTCCATTGGGAGCGCAAGGAGACCCAGACGTTTCTCGGAGCGCTGAAGTTTGTGGTGGAGCAAGGCAAGGTCTTGGCCATCAACATCCTGCCCGTGGAGCGATACCTGGAAAGCGTCATCTCCTCAGAGATGAGCGCCGCGTCGAGCCTGGAGCTGCTCAAGGCCCACGCCGTGATCTCGCGCTCCTGGCTGTTGGCGCAGATGCAGAAGCGGCAGACCATGAGCCAGCAGCCCACCACGGGATTCTCCTCGTTTGTGAGAGACAAGCGGCAGCTCATCCGCTGGTACGACCGCGAGGACCATACGCTCTTCGACGTCTGCGCCGACGACCATTGCCAGCGCTATCAGGGCATCACCAAGGAGACCACCCCCAAGGCGCGCGAGGCGGTGGGCGCCACCCGTGGCCAGATCCTCTCCTCCGGGGGGGCCATCTGCGACGCGCGCTTCTCCAAGTGCTGCGGCGGCGCCACCGAGGAGTTCCAATACTGCTGGGAGAATCTCCCCAAACCCTACCTCAGCGCGGTACGCGACAGCAAGGACACCGCCTTGCCCGACCTCACCATTGAGGAGAACGCGGAGAGATGGATACGCTCCAATCCCGAGAGCTTCTGCAACACCACCGACGCCCACGTGCTCAAGCAGGTGCTCAACGACTACGACCAGGAGACGACCGACTTCTACCGCTGGCACGTTGACTATACGCAGGAAGAGCTCTCGGCGCTCATCGAGAGGGCCCTGGGGCTGAACTTGGGCAACATCATCGACCTCAAGGCCGAGGAGCGCGGCAAGAGCGGCCGCATATCGCGACTCCGAATCGTGGGCAGCAACCGCTCGTTCACCATCGGCAAGGAGCTGGAGATCCGCCGTGTGCTCTCGCCCACCCACCTCTACAGCTCCGCCTTCGTGGTGGACCGCCTCGACATGGACAAGGATGGAGTTCCAGCCCGCTTCCGCCTCACAGGCGCCGGATGGGGCCACGGGGTGGGACTCTGCCAGATAGGCGCCGCCGTGATGGGAGAGAAAGGATTCAAATATGATGAGATTCTGCTCCACTACTACACGGGGGCCGAACTGAAGAGAATCTATTGAGGCTGGTTCTATAAGTCAGGCCGAGGCCTATTGGGCCCCGCGCCCACCTTTTCTCGCCATGGCAGAGTCCAGGCAAGCTTGGCTCTGCTCATTTGGACTATCGAAAAGGCTGGGCCAGCTATCGGGACCCAAAACGTAAGGCTGGTTCTATAAATTAGGTCGAGTCGTATTCTGCAAGCTATCGGGATTCAAAACGTAAGTTGAAGAGGGAGTGTAGCGGGCTACACGACCGATGAG
>SFCY01000082.1 GCA_004558865.1 Bacteroidales bacterium | reverse complement strand
CTTATAGGTTTTGTAGGTTTGTAGGGACAGGGGCCGCGCCAGCCTGTTTTCATGGTTTTTCTTGCTGTGATGCAAGCCTGAGGCACGAAGGCTGTTTCTCCTCAGTAGCCGGCTTGCCGAAGTTTGCTTCGGAGCAAGCCGGCTACGAAGAAGAAACAACGGGCGTAGTCCTTGCATCGCAGCAAGGGTTTTACTGGTTTTTGTTACAATAGAATCCTACATTCAACCGTGAAGTTCCGCACAGCGGATATTTTCCGCTTTTCTAAGTGCTTATATAAGAGGGTTATATAAGAGGGAAGGTAAATTGGGGGATTGATGGCCACGCATTTTGTATTCAAGAACTTATTCAAAAGTGGGTACAGCAAACTGAACACCCTACCTAATTATTAGAACCGGCCATAAACAATAAGCCACCGATTATCCCTCGTCAGGACCATCGGTGACTTAGTCTCAATCCCGCTCCCACTACCTTAAGGCGGAGGAAACTGGAATCATTTGCCTATCTTGTTGAGATAGCGTTCGGCCTCAAGCGCCGCCATGCAACCGCTTCCAGCCGCAACCACAGCCTGACGGTAGACACTGTCGGCGCAGTCGCCAGCCGCAAACACGCCCTCGATGTTGGTGCGGGGCGTTCCGGGCTGGGTCTTGATGTAGCCCACCTCGTCCATGTCGAGCTGGCCCTTGAACACGTCGGTGTTGGGCTTGTGGCCGATGGCGAGGAAGAAGCCGTCGATGGGCAGGTCATACTTGCGCTCGTCGGGCTGCCCCTTGCGGTATACCAAGTGGGCGCCCTCAAGGCCATGCTCGCCATAAAGGCCCAGTGTGTTGGTCTCGTAGAGAACCTCTATCTTGGAGTTGGCCTCCACACGCTTCTGCATGATGTCGCTGGCGCGCATGAACGGCTTGCGGATAATGAGATAAACCTTGCTGGCCAATCCAGCCAGATAGCAGGCCTCCTCGCAGGCCGTATCGCCTCCGCCAACCACGGCCACCACCTTCTTGCGGTAGAAGAATCCATCGCAAGTGGCACAGGCGCTCACGCCCTGGCCATTGTATTTCTTCTCGTCGTCAAGTCCCAAGTATTTGGCCGAGGCGCCAGTGGCCACAATGATGCTCTCTGCCTCGATCATCTCATCATGGTCGGTCTTCACCACGTATGGCTTCTTGGAGAAATCCACACTCGTGACCACTCCCTGACGAATGTCGCAGCCGAAGCGGGAGCACTGCTTCTCCAAATCGCCCATCATCTCGTTGGCGTCAACGCCTTCGGGATAGCCGGGGAAGTTCTCCACTACGGTGGTCTGGATGAGCTGGCCTCCGGGCTGGAGGCCACAATAAAGCACCGGACTCAAATTGGCGCGCCCGGCATAGATGCCGGCTGTGTATCCGGCGGGGCCGCTACCGATGATTAAACAACGCGTGTATTCCATATCATTACAATTTAATAACCCTTATTCAGCGAGCAACTTCTCTATCTCCTTGGCGATGTTGCTGATTTTCTCGGTGGGCTCAAAGCGGGCCACCACCATACCTTTCTTATTGATGAGGAACTTGGTGAAGTTCCACTTGATGTCGGATTTGCTCTTATAGTCGGGATCTGCCTCGGTGAGCATCTTGTCGAGGACAGGGGCGATGGGATGGGACATATCCCAACCGGCAAAGCCTTTCTGCTCCTTGAGGAACTTATAGAGGGGGTCTGCGTCGTCACCGTTCACCTTCAACTTCTTGAACTGCGGGAACTCCGTGCCATAAGTGAGCTTGCAGAACTGGTGGATGCTCTCATCGGTACCGGGAGCCTGCTGGCCAAACTGGTTGCAGGGGAAGTCGAGAATCTCAAAACCCTGGGAATGATAGGTCTCATAGAGTTTTTCAAGTTCCTCATACTGAGGGGTGAAGCCACACTTCGTGGCGGTATTGACAATGAGCAGAACCTCATTGGCATACTCTCTCAGCGACACTTCCTTTCCTTTGCGATCCTTGACCGAATAATCGTAAACAGTTTTCATTTCTTTGTCTATTCCTGATTTGTTTGCTTGTTGAGTTGATATTGCAAAGATAGTAAAAAGATGATAAAGAGAAAAATCTTTCCAACGAATTAATGTTATTTAGGGAAATTCCCTCCACCATAGGGAAACACCTATAAAAATATATGCTTTTTTCGTTTGCCATTCAGATGAAAGAGAGTAAATTTGCAGAAGAATAACAGAAAACGAATGACTTATGAATAAGACATTATCCATTTGGGCCATTGGGCTGACCGCCCTCTTGGCGACCACCCTCACCTCGTGTACATCCGACGACCAGGACACAGCCTACTATCTGGCAGGCGAATGGCAAGGCTACATCCAAGACGACCGGCAGCAGTATGCCGTGGTGTTCCGCTTCTATCAGGAAGACGACTTCGCCACATACGGCACCGGATGGGAGACCGACCGCGGATGGTACGACTATTCGGAGGCTCCCTTCCACTGGTGGGTGAGGAACGGCGAGATCTACATCCAGTACGACGACTACTCCAACCGCCGGGTGGTGCTCGACGGAAACATCCCCCTCAGCCGCAACGACGACTACATGCAAGGCTACTTCGTCGACGACATCACGGGGGAGACGCTTGCCGAATACCGGCTCAGGCAAACCTACGGCAACAGCAAGCAGACCAACTTTGACGAACAAAACAACAAATAAACAAACACTACGATGAAACGATACAACTACTTGTTCCTGCTGATCGCAGCAGCATTCACTATGACCCTCGCCAGCTGCGACGACGACGATGACTGGTATTACGACGACTGGTATGGGGGCAACCACTGGCAAGACAATGAGCACAACAATCCCCAAAAGGGCAACGACATCGACTTCGTGAGGATGGCGCAGACGCTCGCCGGCGACTGGCACGGAACCACGACGGCCACCTTCCAGGACTCGAACGGAAAATTGCAGACGGTGAAATACTACACGGAAATCAACTTCACGCTCGCCGGACAGACCAACGCCACCTTTGGCAACGGACTGCAAAACGACTTTGAGGGCGACAACCAGCAAGCCACCTACTCACGCCAGTTCACTTGGTATATCGACACGCAGGACAACCCGGGCGACATCGTCATAGAATATCTCAACCCGAACAACGTGGCCGACAAGTACAAGATGGTCATCAGCTACGACGACCTGCGGCTCAATAAGCGTACCTTCACAGGCCAGATTGTCGCCTCTGACAACACCGAGACCGACGACTTCGACTGGTCGTACATGAGCGGAGCCAAGAATATCACCCTAACATTTGAGGGAGAACAATAATCCGCAAGGCCAGACAAACCGTGGGGGCAGCCCACCCGCTCGCCCCCACGGGCTGGACCACAACAAAAAAGCGCACCGAGAATGTATATGCAACTACACCTCGGTGCGCTTAATTTCGTCAGTTATGGTAGTGGTATTACTTCTTCAACTTACCGTAACGGCTCATGAAGCGGTCTACGCGACCTGCTGTGTCGACGAGCTTCTTCTTACCTGTATAGAAGGGGTGAGAAGAGCTTGAGATTTCTACCTTTACCACCGGGTAAGTCTCACCTTCAAACTCCACAGTATCTGTAGTCTTGCAAGTGGACTTTGAAAGGAACATATCGCCGTTGGACATATCCTTGAATACGACGGGGCGATAGTTTTCGGGATGAATACCTTTTTTCATTGTTTTTTATTGTTGTTAATTAATATAATCCGTTTGGGTTGCAAAATTAATAAGAATATTCCGCCCAGCCAAACAAAACCGTGTGTTTTTTCTTTTTCACGAATAGAAAGACAATAGTTGGGACTCCCCCAACCCACGCCACACAAAAAAAATGCCCATATAAATATAGGTATGGGAAAAAATTGCTATCTTTGCATCAATGAATCCTACAGAGACCCATCCTTTCGAGCCGTTTCTGCCGAGCAACGCGCGACTGCTGATGCTCGGCACATTCCCGCCTGCCGAAAAGCGGTGGAGCATGAAGTTCTATTATCCCAACTTCCAAAACGACATGTGGCGCATCTTCGGCTGGATATATTTCGCCAACAAGCGCCACTTCGAGATTCCCGGTGAGAAGCGGTTCGATGTGGAGGAGCTCACGGCATTCCTCAAAGGCCACGGTTTCGCCATCTACGACACGGCCTACCGCATCCGCCGCACCAAGGGAACAGCCTCGGACAAGGACTTGGAAATCGTGGAGCCAACCGACCTCGACGCTCTGCTCCGCGCCCTGCCCCAATGCCGCGGTGTGCTGACAGCCGGACAGCTGGCCACGTCGGTCTTCACCAAGCACTACGGCATCGACGTGCGACAGCTGAAGATGGGACAGAGCGTGGCCTTCAGCTTCGGCGACCGCCAGCTGCGCCTCTACCGAATGCCCAGCTCCTCAAGGGCCTATCCCATGAGCGTGGAGAAGAAGGCCGACTATTATAGGGCCATGTTCCAGGAATTGGGGCTGATGGCCGGTGAAGCAGAAGAAAATCCTTAATCCATAACAATATGAGTGAAAAAAAAGACAAAGTCACCATCATAGGCATTGCCGGCGGAACGGGTTCGGGCAAGACCACGGTAGTGAAGAAAATCGTGGAGGCCCTCCCTCCCGACTACGTAGCCGTGGTGCCGCTCGACTCCTACTACAACGACACGACAGGACTGACCGACGAGGAGCGCAAGGCCATCAACTTTGACCATCCCGACGCATTCGACTGGAAGCTCCTCATCAAGCAAATCAGCGACCTCCGCAATGGCAAGGCCATCGACCAGCCCACCTATTCCTACATCCTTTCCAACCGGCTGCCAGAGACCATACGCGTGGAGCCGAAGCCCGTCATCATCGTTGAGGGCATCATGACACTCATCAACAAACGGCTGCGCGACATGATGGACCTGAAGATCTTTGTCGACACCGACTCCGACGAACGCCTCATACGCAACATCCAGCGCGACACCATCGACCGCGGGCGCACCGTCAGCATGGTGGTGGACAGATACCTGAAAGTGCTCAAGCCCATGCACGAGCAGTTTATAGAACCCACCAAGCGCTACGCCGACCTCATCATTCCGCAGGGCGGGGAGAACGAGCGCGGCATCGGCATCCTGTGCAAATACATCGAAGGGCTCATCCAGAATTAAAAGTGAGAAGTTAGAAATAGGAAGCAGAAGTTAGGAGTTGATTCGTCCCTACCCCACCTACAACACCAACAACACCGCCTTTTAAATTAACATAATCTTAATTCCGAAATGAAGAAATATTGTCTTGACCTGACAGTGACTTCGGCTGAGCATCTGTCGGATAAGCACACGCTGTTGAAGCTTACCCACCACGACCCGCTGCCGGAGATGGAGCCAGGCCAGTTCTTGGAGGTTCGCTGCGACGGCAGCGCATCCACCTTTCTACGCCGTCCCATCTCCATCAACTATCTCGACCGCGACCGCAATGAGATGTGGCTGCTCGTGGCCGCTGTGGGCGACGGAACAAGGAGCCTGATGGCTCTTCGCGCCGGCGACCGGCTCAACTGCCTCTTCCCCTTGGGCAACCACTTCACGCTGGAGGCGCGGAGCGGCGAGAAAGTGCTGCTTGTGGGCGGAGGCGTGGGCGTCGCCCCCCTGCTCTTCGCAGGCAAGACCTTGGCCGACCAGGGCGTGCGCCCCTCGTTCCTGCTTGGCGCGCGGACGGCCAAGGACCTGTTGGAGCTGGAACTCTTCAAGCCCCTGGGCGACGTCTACATCACCACCGAGGATGGTTCCTTGGGCGAGCGCGGCTTCGTCACCAACCATACCATCCTGCGCAACCAGCGGTTCGACCGCATATCCACTTGCGGCCCAAAGCCCATGATGATGGCAGTGGCCCGCTATGCCGCCCACGCCGGAATAGAGTGTGAGGCGTCGTTGGAGAACATGATGGCATGCGGACTTGGGGCCTGCCTCTGCTGCGTGGAGAAGACCACGGAGGGCAACCTGAGAGTGTGCAAGGACGGACCGGTGTTTAATATCAATCAACTGTTATGGCAAATCTGAGTGTTAAGATCAACCACCTGTCGCTGAAGAATCCCGTGATGACGGCAAGCGGCACTTTCGGCTATGGCCTGGAATATGCCGACTTCGTGCCTTTGGAGGAGTTGGGCGGCATCATCGTAAAAGGAACTACGTTAGAGCCGCGCCAAGGCAACGACTACCCGCGCATGGCCGAGACCCCACAGGGGATGCTCAACTGCGTGGGACTGCAAAACAAGGGTGTGGACTACTTCTGCGAGCACATCTATCCGCGCATTAAGGATATAGATACCCACTTCATCGTCAACGTGAGCGGCAACTCGCCCCAGACCTACGCCGAATGCGCAGCGCGACTGGCCGGGCTGGACAGGATTCCGGCCATAGAGCTGAACATCAGCTGCCCCAACGTGAAGCAGGGCGGTATGGCGTTTGGCGTCACCTGCGAGGGGGCGGCCAGCGTGGTAAAGGCTGTGCGAAAGGTCTATCCCAAGACGCTCATCGTGAAGCTCTCGCCCAACGTGACCGACATCGTGAGCATCGCCCGCACATGTGAGGACGAGGGAGCCGACAGCGTGTCGCTCATCAACACGCTCTTGGGCATGGCCGTCGACATCGAGCGCCGCAAGCCCGTATTGAGCATCCGCACGGGCGGACTGAGCGGCCCGGCCGTGAAGCCTGTCGCCTTGCGCATGGTCTACGACGTGGCCCACGCGGTGAGGATTCCCGTCATCGGATTGGGCGGCATCATGAGGGCAGAGGACGCCATCGAGTTTCTGATGTGTGGAGCCACGGCCATACAGGTGGGCACGGCCAACTTCATCGAACCCGACGCGACGATGAAGATTCGCGACGGCATCAACGACTGGCTCGACCGCCACGGCTGCACCAGCGTGAGCGAAATCATCGGGGCCATAGACTGAGGATGAGGACTCTCACCCTCAACCACAGCCCCAAAGACCCATCCCTACCTCCCTAAAAGGGAGGGGGAACCAATCGCCCCCCCCAACTACGGATTCTCGCTACATCACTGAGAGGAGGGGGAAACGCCTGCATCCACTGCAGCTCGCAAAGACGCAAAGGTCGCAAAAATTTAAGGCTGGTTCTATAAATTAGGTTGAGAAAATTAGACGACATGGATGCATGTAGTTTCGGTCGCCTTCTGCATCTATCGGTCTCAAAACGTCAAGTCTCATCGGTCGTGCAGCCCGCTACACTCCCTCTTCAACTTACGTTTTGAGTCCCGATAGCTGGCAGAACCTTTTCGACAAGCCAAATGAGCAGAGCCAAGCTTGCTTGAGCTATGCCATGGCGAGAAAAGGTAAGTGCTGGGCACAATACGCCTCGACCTAATTTATAGAACCTGCCTTTAGAACCTGCCTTAAATGAATATCCGCAATCGTCCAACTGCAGGAGCCGCATAGGTAGGATTGGGCATAGGAGGGGCGGTTGGGATTTCCCTCCCTTCCACCATGAACGCCATGCAGTGGCAGCCATGGTCCTTATTCCATTCTTACCGTCTTGCCCATCAAGTAGCAGTCGAGAACCACCATGGCAGCCATGGCCTCCACGATGGGCACCGCACGCGGCACCACACAGGGGTCGTGGCGGCCTCGCACCTCCACCATAGTCTCACGCCCATGGATGTCAACTGTGGGCTGGGGCCTGAGGAGAGTGGCCACGGGCTTGAACGCCACGCGGAAATAGATGTCCTCGCCATTGGATATGCCGCCCTGGATGCCGCCGCTGTGGTTGGTGCGGGTGGCGATGCGACCATGGCGAGAGCAGAAGATGTCGTTCAGCTCACTGCCGCGCTTGGAGCAGGAGGCGAAGCCCTCGCCATACTCAAATCCCTTGGCGGCATTGATGGAGAGCATGGCAGAAGCGAGCTGGGCTTGGAGCTTGCCAAACTCAGGTTCGCCAAGACCAGCGGGGCATCCCCTCACCACACACGTGACGGCACCGCCTATCGTGTCGCCGTCTGCCCTCACCTCCTCGATGAGCCGCTCCATGCGCCGGGCTACGACCATGTCGGGACAGCGCACGTCGTTCTCCTCAGCCTTTGCGAGGTCGTAGTGGGAATAGCCGTAAGGCAGGGCAATGTCGCCCACCTCAGACGTGTAGGCCGCGATGCTGACGCCGATTTTCCTCAGCGCCAGCTTGGCCAGCGCGCCCGCCACGCAGCGGGCTATCGTGGCGCGGGCCGAGGCGCGTCCGCCGCCGCGGTGGTCGCGCAGTCCATACTTTATATAATAGGTATAGTCGGCATGCGAGGGCCGGAACACAGAGCGCAGGTTGTCGTAGTCGTCAGGACGCTGGCTGGTGTTGCGAACGACGAAGCCTATGGGGCAGCCTGTGGTGGCACCCTCAAAGACCCCACTCAGCAGCTCCACGCGGTCGGGCTCCTTGCGTGCCGTCGTGATGCGGCTCTGCCCGGGCCTGCGGCGGTCGAGCTCATGCTGGATGAAGCCGAGGTCGACGCCCACGCCAGCCGGCATGCCGTCGACCACGCCTCCCACCGCCTGGCCATGGCTCTCGCCAAAAGAGGTGAGGGTGAAGATGTTGCCGAAGCTATTCCTCATTGTCCGCCGCCGATCATTGGTGTCTGCCGCAGTGGCCGCCGTGGCAATGGCCCTTGCCGTGGCCTTTTTCCTCGTGGTGTCCACCGCAGTGTCCCTCGCCGCCACCGCAGCCCTGGCAGTCGTCGCAGCCGCCACCGCAGCCGCCATTCATCATCTGCTGCAGTTGCTGCAGCTCCTCGTCGGTGGCCGGACGGTTCTCCAGCACCGAGCCTGTGAAGTGCAGGCTCTTGCCGGCAAGCGGATGGTTGAGGTCTATGGTCACCTTGTCGTCGCCAATCTCCACCACGCTTCCCATGAAGCGGTCGCCGTTGTCATTCTGCAATGGCACCACGCTGCCCACCTGTATGTGGTCGCTGTCGAACTTGCCGTCGACGAAGAAGAGCTGCTTGTCGAGGTCGACCACGCGTTCGTCCACATACTCGCCATAGGCCCTGTCGGGAGCAAGGGTGAAGTCGAAGCTCTCACCCTTGGCCAAGGGGGCGATGGCCTTCTCGAAGTCGTCGAGCACCATGCCGCAACTGGTCAGGAAGACAAAGGGGCGACCCTCTTCGGTTTTCTCAATCAGCGAGTTGTCGGCTGCAGCTGCGTCGTGCAGCTCGTATGCCACTGCTATCATGTTCTTGTTTTGTTCCATGTTGTCTTTTCTTATATTATATATATGTATGATAGTGCAAAGGTAAGAAAAATAATCCATAATCCATCATCGTCCCCGCATTATTGGCGGACAGCAGGCCCAACGTGGCCTCGACAGTGTGCGACGCATGAGTGTCCATCTCGTGTACATTTCCATGAAAGACTACATCCATAATGAAGCAGACTGGAAACAGCCAGTAACAAAAATGAAACATAAAAAGGCAATTGGCTGACTGATTGAAATCAATCGGATTGATTTCAGTCAAGAAACGGCACTGTTATCGCAAACAAAACGATAAAAAGTTTGTTGCGCATGGATAAAAGCCCTACCTTTGCACCAGACAAAACAACAAGCCGCAACGAGGCGGCACGTAACATAAGGATAACAAAAAGGATAACCAACCGCTGGAATGCGGTTGAAAAAAGAAAGGATTAGATTATGAAGAAGATTGTATTGACATTGGTAGCCGTCATGAGCATGACAATGGGTTTCGCAGCTGATGCAAAGAACAACACCAACGCTGAGCTTGAGGCCTACAACATCACGCTGAACTACGACCGACTGGGCAATGTGCTGAACCTCACACAGGACCAGATTGACGGAATGAAGGATATTCACAAGACTTTCCACGCAGAAATGATGAACGCCGCCACTGCCGACGAGGCCGACAAGGACGCCATGGTGAACAAGGCCGTGGAGAAGGATCTCAAGTACATGAGCTACATCCTCACCGGCAAGCAGATGGAGAAGTATGAGCTACTGCTCAAGACCACGCTCCGCAACCGTGGCCTCTTGAAATAAACAACAACACAACAGAAGATTTAGAGGAACAAGAGAGACATAAGGGCTGTTGACATCAAGTCGGCAGCCCTTTTTCTATTCATGATGCCTCATTCATAATGGCTGGTTCTATAAATTAGGTCGAGTCGTATTGGTCCAGCGCCCACCTTTTCTCGCCATGGCAGAGTCCAAGCAAGCTTGGCTCTGCTCATTTGGCTTA
>SFCY01000081.1 GCA_004558865.1 Bacteroidales bacterium | reverse complement strand
GGCGTCAGGATTCCCGAGGGCGACCTCCCCTCCATCTTGGCTGCCACGCAGTCGCCTTGGGCCGACGCCAAGTCGGGCCAGTTCTCCGAGGAAGAGGATTCTCAGGAGGAAAATGGCCTTTGGAACCTCGAGGAGCAAAAGCACTACAGCCCCTGGGACTAATGCGCCACTAAAACGTTCGGAACAGAAAGCCGCCGTTGCCCAAGGCAGGGTAACGGCGGCGTTTTTTATGTTTTAAAGGCTACGCACAAACTTGCTCTAAAAGCACTTTGCCATCCTCCATCGTGAACGCCTTCACCAATCCTATAAGCCAAGGAGGCAAAAGACAAACAGCCGCGGAGCCGTCGTTGGTTTTCAATCAAACCATGGGGCATTTTTCGCCGCAATCATTTGCCCCGCTCAGTATTTTTGTGTAAGTTTGCACCTAAAAAACCAACATCAAGTATGAAGACCTGCCTGAGCATCCTATTTGCAGCCTTCGCCCTGCTGGCAAGCCTGCCCGCCGGAGCGCAGAAGCCCGTAGACGAAGTAGACCCCTTTATCGGCACGACCAATTTCAGCGTCTGCAACCCTGGCGCCGTGTGTCCCGACGGCATGATGTCGGTGTGCCCGTTCAACGTGATGGGTTCCGACCTCAACGCCAACGACAAGGACTCACGCTGGTGGTCGGCGCCCTACGAGTATCACAACAGCTACTTCACAGGCTTTGCCCACGTCACGCTCAGCGGGGTGGGATGCCCCGAAATGGGTACCCTGCTCCTCATGCCCACAGCGGGCCCGCTCGACGTGGACTACCACCACTACGGCTCGGCCTACAAAGACGAGAAGGCCAAGCCCGGCTACTACTCCAACGTGCTTACGAAGTATGGCATCCGCTGTGAGGTGACGGCCACGCCGCGCACCTCGCTTGAGCGATTCACCTTCCCCAAGGGACAGGGCAACCTGTTGCTCAACATCGGTGACGGACTGACCAACGAAGTGGGAGGCATGGTGCGCAGGGTGAGCGACACCGAGATAGAGGGTTTTAGGCTGCTCGGCACCTTCTGCTACAATCCACAGGCCGTCTTCCCGATGTACTTCGTGATGCGGGTGAGCAAGGCACCCCAAAAGGCCGGCTACTGGAAGAAGCAGCCCCCCATGGCCGCCGAGGCCGCATGGGACCACGACGCGGGCAAATACAAGCTCTACACCAACTATGGCAAGGAAATGGCCGGCAACGAGATAGGCTACTACCTCACCTACGACTGCAAGGAAGGAGAGCAGATAGAGGTGAAGATGGGCGTGTCGTTCGTTTCCATTGCCAACGCCCGCGAGAACTTGGACAAAGAACAGCAGGGCTTCGACTTCGCCAAGGTGAGCGACGACGCCTACAACCGTTGGGACCAGACTCTGAGCAAGGTCACCGTGGAGGGAGGGACCAAAGACCAGCGGCGCATCTTCTACACAGCCCTCTACCACGCCCTCATCCATCCCAACATCCTGCAGGATGTCAACGGAGAATACCCGATGATGGAGAGCGACTCCATCGGCCGGACCACTGGCAACCGCTACACCGTGTTCTCGCTTTGGGACACCTACCGCAACCTCAACCCCCTGCTCACCCTGCTCTATCCCGACAAGCAGCTCGATCTGATGCGCACCATGGTGGGCATGTATAAGGAATGGGGATGGATGCCGAAATGGGAACTCTACGGGCGCGAGACATGGACCATGGAGGGCGACCCGTCGATACCTGTGATTGCCGATGCCTATCTGAAAGGACTGCGCGACTTCGACGTGGAGGCCGCCTACGAAGCCTTCATCAAATCGGCCACCACTCCAGGCAAGGACAACAAGATGCGGCCCGACATCGACCCCTACATCAGCAAAGGCTATATTCCACTCGGCCATTATGCCGCCGACATGTCGGGCGACAACTCCGTCTCCCATGCTCTGGAATACTACATCGCCGACTACGCCCTGTCGCAGATGGCATCCGCATTGGGCAAGAAAGACGATGCCAAGCTGTTCTACAAGCGCAGCCTCGGCTACAAGAACTATTTCTCCAAGGAATACGGCGTGCTGCGTCCCAAGCAGGCCGACGGCAAATTCCTTACTCCCTTCGACCCCGAGGCTGGGGCCAACTTCTCCAACACTCCGGGCTTCCATGAGGGATCGGCATGGAACTACACCTTCTATGTGCCACACGACATAAAGGGACTGGCGCGGCTGATGGGCGGCGACAAGGCTTTCGTGGAAAAGCTGCAGCACCTCTTCGACAACAATCTCTACGACCCCGCCAACGAGCCCGACATAGCCGACGCCTATCTCTTCGACTATTTCAAGGGTGAGGAGTGGCGCACGCAGCGCACCGTGAGCGACCTGCTCAAAAAATACTACAAGGCGGCGCCCGACGGCATACCCGGCAACGACGACACTGGCACGATGTCGGCATGGGCCATCTTCTCCATGATGGGCATCTATCCCGACTGCCCCGCCTCGCCCTACTACAGCATCACCACACCCGTATTCGACAAGGTGACGCTGCATCTTGACCGCAGATACTATCCCGGCGGTGACCTCGTGATAGAGGCGCCCCACCGCAGCTCCGCCGACATCTACATCCAGCAAATGACCTTGGGCGGAAAGCCGCTGCGCTCCTACCGCATATCCCATGCCGACCTCATCAAAGGCGGCACTCTGAGAATGACGCTCAGCGACAAGCATTAGGCCTGAAACTATGCCAAGGGTTCAAGCTCTTTGCTCCTCCATTGGATGTTGGAACGGACACAAAGAAAATAATTATTGCTGTCCGCTAAAACTCAAAATGGCAAAAACATTCTACCCGAAGCCCTGTAAAATCGGACTTCGGGCTTTTTTTTTCTTCCAATTTATATTGCTGCAAAAAGAAAAAAAATTGTAACTTTGCCCTGCAAATACTAATAATCGAACTCGTGTTAAAACTAATAACCGTGCATCGGTTAATACTAATTGCAAGTTCCTAACTTGGTTCAATGGATATTTTCCGTGGATTGGATATGTTGTTTCATTTCGTATAGTCCAGACTTCGCCAATGAGTAAATGGTAATAGAAAATCATGGACAGGCTTACGCTCCATAGTAGCGCTGAGGCTCAACTTAGAGGTGAGATAAGATTGTCCGCTGAGGACTGCGGAACACCCGAAGCCTCAGCGGACATCTTTTATAGGCTCACAACCTACACTCAAAACGAATGCGGATGGTGATCAGTAACCGAAGATTTCCTTGAGCTTTGCCGTGAGGGCGGAGCCGCGCAAGTCGCTGGCCACAATCTTGCCCTCAGGATCGAGCAGCACGTTGCTGGGAATGCTGTTCACACCGTAGGCCGTATGGGCGGCACTGTCCCATCCCTTGAGGTCGGACATCTGGTGCCACTCCATGCCCAAATCCTTTACTCCTTTTTTCCAGGCCTCAGCCTTGGAGTCGAAGCTCACGCCCACCACGTCGAAGCCCTTGGCGGCATGGTAGCGCTTGTAGGCATCCACCACGTTGGGCATCTCCTGTCGGCAGGGGCCGCACCAAGAAGCCCAGAAGTCCACCAACACGTAGTTGCCCTTGCCGGCCCACTGGCTGAGTTTCACTGCCTTTCCGTCCATGTCCTGCATGGCAAGGTCGGCGAACTTCAACCCCGGACGACGCTTCTCCAAGGACTTGAGCTGCATCTTGGGACGTTCCATCAGCTTGTTGCCATAGTAGACAGCTGTGGGGTCGAGCATTGCGTTGAGCTCATCGTAGTCGAAGCCGTAGAAAGCCTGCGCCAGATAATAGGCTGGCGTGACGTCGCCCTTATGCAGGGCCACATATTTCTTCAGGGCCTCGTTCTGCTGCTGCTCAAGGCGTTCCTGCTGCTCGGCCAGAGTCTTCTTCTTGGTGGCATTCTCCACAGTCTCGGCCTGCTCGCCTAACGCGCGCTGCTCCTGATAGAGTTTCATGATTTTACGGTCGTAGCTGTCCATGTCGCCTTGGAACTCCGAGAACTGCACGTTGAGCGGTGACCCCGTCAAGGAGCCGTTCTTGAGATTCATCGTCACGGGTGTACGGTCGTTGACCATCGTCAGCCCGCTCTGCTGTCCGGCGATGACGGAGATGAAAGCATTGAGCGGCGCCGTTCCCTCCACGGAGAACTTGCCGTTTTTGACGGCAATCTGGCGCATGGTCTTCTGGTCGAGGTTCTGCACGACTACCACCTCCTTGACGGAGTCGGCTACTGTTCCTGTGATGACATACTTCGCGTCTTGGGCCACTGCGCCAAGCGTGAAGGCAGCCATCAATGCCAAACTAAGGATTTTTCTCATATTATGCATGTTTTGTTGATTTTTGATGATTAGCCGCAAAAATACAACAATAAAATCAATAAACACCATATTTATGGATTTTTTTCATTACCTTTGCGGCTAATAAGCAGGAGGCACGGCGTCCCCGCCGTGCAAGATTGTGCGGCGGGACGCCGCACCTCTTTCCGATGAGGATTGATTATCAAAGAGTGCTTGAACACCTCTTAAAAAACAAGAAATGGAAAAGAACAAGAATGTGAGTGTGCTGTTTATGCTTTTCAGCATACTCTTTTGCGTTTGCCTCATCACGGCCAACGTGCTTGAAACAAAGCAGATAGCCATCGGCTCCGTCAATCTGACGGGCGGCCTGTTGGTATTTCCCGTATCCTATATCATCAACGACTGCGTGTGCGAAGTGTGGGGCTACCGCAAGACGCGCCTGCTCATCTGGATGGGATTCGCCATGAACGCCTTCTTCGTCATCATGGGAGCCCTGTGCGACGCCATACCGGGAGCGCCCTACTGGCACAACCAAGAGGGTTTCCACGCTGTGTTCGGATTGGCTCCCCGCATAGCCTGCGCCTCGTTCGTGGCTTTTCTCTGTGGCAGTTTCGTCAATGCCTACGTGATGAGCCGCATGAAGATTGCCGATGGTGGCCGCCGATTCTCGCTGCGCGCCATCTGGAGCACTGTGTTGGGCGAGAGCGCCGACAGCATCATCTTCTTTCCCTTGGCGTTGGGCGGTGTGGTGCCAATGGCTGAGCTGCCCAAGCTCATGCTGTGGCAAGTGGCGCTGAAAACCCTCTATGAGGTGGTGGCGCTGCCCGTGACCATCCGCGTGGTGAAGGCCTTGAAGCGCCACGAGGGCGAGGATGTCTACGACGACGGCATATCCTACAACGTGCTGAAGATATTCAATCTGTGATAAGTTCGGGAGTTGATTAGAAGTTCATGAGTTATTGAGTTATTGAGTTATTGAGTTCTTGAGTTTTTGAGTTCGTGAGTTTTTGAGTTCATGAGTTTTTGAGTTTTTGAGTTCGTGAGTTATTAAGCTTTTGAGGTGATAAGTCTGTGAGTTTTGAGTTCATGAGTTTTTGAGTTCTTGAGTTATTAAGCTTTTGAGGTAATAAGTCTGTGAGTTTTGAGTTCATGAGTTTTTGAGTTCGTGAGTTATTAAGCTTTTGAGGTGATAAGTCTGTGAGCTTAGAAGCCTGTGAGTTTTAAGTCTGTGAGTTTTTAAACTTTTGAGCTGAGAAGTCTTTGAGTTTGGAGTTAGAAAAAGCGAAATATCATTCCTTGACTTCACCTCATCTTCAAAATATAATCTGAAATATGGAAAGGAAAACAGAAGGGTTGAAGGCGCTCGGCGCCAAGACCCAATACAAGAGCGACTACGCGCCGGAGGTGTTGGAGACCTTCCAAAACAAACACCCTGAGAACGACTACTGGGTGCAGTTCAACTGTCCCGAGTTTACCAGCCTGTGTCCCATCACCGGGCAGCCCGACTTTGCGGAAATACGCATCAGCTATGTTCCCGCGGAGCGGATGGTGGAAAGCAAGAGCTTGAAGCTCTACCTCTTCAGCTTCCGCAACCATGGCGACTTCCACGAAGACTGCGTCAACGTGATCATGAAGGACCTCATCCGGCTGATGGCTCCCAAATACATAGAGGTGACGGGATTCTTCACGCCACGCGGCGGCATCAGCATCTATCCCTACGCCAACTACGGTCAGCCCGGAACGAAATGGGAACAACTGGCCGAGCATAGGTTGGTGCACCACAACATGCAGTAGCAACATGAAGCGCAGGAACATAATCCTGCGCTTTTTTGTTGCCTAAATGCCAGTGGGACACCTCTCAGCACTGCCTCTCCATCCTGTCGATGTCCTCCTGCTCACCCACTATCCAGAGCATGTCGCCCTCCTCGAACTTGCGCTTGGGATCCACGGGCGTGAGACTCTCCTTGCCCTCCTCCAAGCCCACGGCCATGCAGCCGAACACGTCGCGGATGCCGCTCTCCATCAATGTCTTGCCCACAAACTCGCTTCCCTTCGTGATGGTGATGCGCCGCAGCTTCATCTCGCGCTTCTCGATGTCGGGATCCTCGCCGATAAGCTCCGTGCGCAGGGCCTTGTTGAGTTGCGACAACTGGTCGTCGCTGCCGATGACCTGTAGCTTGTCGCCGGGAAACAGGATGGTGGATCCCGTGGGGATGTTGATGCGCTGCCGCCCGCGCAGGATGCTGCTCACCTGGATGCCGAAGCGCTCACGCAACTTGAGCTGCATGAGCGTGTCGCCAGCCCAAGAGGAATTGGCGGGGATCGAAAAGTCGCTGATGTGGAGGTCGCGGTCGAGCAGGTGGCCTTCGAAGAGAGGCCGCTTGCGGCCGTAGACTTCGGCCTCGATGTCGCGCGAGCGCAGGTTCTGCACAAACATCCGCTCCAACGCGATGCTGCGTTTCTTCAGCCTACGCGAGAGGATCATGAGGACAATGGTGACGATGGCGAGCGTGATGACGATGGCATTGGCAAAGCGGGCCAGATAGTTGCAGATGTAGAAGAGGATGGCGGCGGCGATGGCTATGCGCGCCAACACCGTGAACACCAAAGGCAGACGGTTGAGGTGGCTCTGGGTCCAGAGGGCGCGGAACTCCTCGCTGTGGTTGTTTTTCATCACAATGCTGCGCAGGAAGGGCGAGATGAGCGTCACGGTGAGCAATCCCGTGACGCCATTGGCCCACCAGTGGGGCAGGATGGTGCGCGAGAAAGGCAGGAAGAGCATGAGCATGAGCGCCGTGACGGCTATGGAGAGGATGGTGTAGACGATGGTGTTGGCGGTCATCTTGCGCAACAGGCGTTTCCAGGCGTTCTGCTCCTGCGCGCTCTGCTGGTGGGAGGTGCCAAGATGGTTGAGCCGGCGCATCCAGCGGCGGGGCAGCCGGCGCTCCAACGACTGATAGGCGGGCACCGCCAGCCGAATCATATAGGGCGTGAGGAAAGTCGTGATGACACTCACGGCCACAACCACGGGATAGAGGAAGCTGCTGATAACGCCCAAGCTCAGGCCCAAGGACGCGATGATGAAGGCGAACTCGCCTATCTGGGTGAGCGAGAAGCCGCACTGCATGGAGGTCTTGAGCGACTGGCCACTGAGCAGGAAGCCTGCCGTGCCGAAGACGCACTGCCCCACGACGATGGCCAGCACGATGGCGAGGATGGGCCAGGCATAGCTGACGATAATCTGCGGGTCGACAAGCATGCCCACCGACACGAAGAAGATGGTGCCGAAAAGATTCTTCACCGGCTCGGTGATGCGGATGACGCGCTCCGCCTCGACAGTCTCGGCGATGATGCTGCCCATGACAAAGGCACCAAAGGCGGAGCTGAAGCCCACGGCGGTGGAAATCTCGGCCATCATGCAGCACAGGCCCAACGACACCACGAGCAGGGTCTCGTCGGTCATCAGCTTGCGGGTGGAGCGGAAGAAAGTGGGGATGACGAAGAGGCCCACGACAAACCAAAGCACGAGGAAGAAACCTATCTTCAGCAGCGAGCCCAACATCGCACCCCCATCGGGGTCGCCGCCTACGGCCACTGCACTGAGCATGACCATCATCACCACGCCGAGGATGTCCTCAAGGATGAGCGTGGACATGACAAGGCCGGCAAAACGCTGCTGCCCCAGCCCCATGTCGTCGAACGCCTTGTAGATGATGGTGGTCGAACTCATGGCGAGCATTCCGCCCAAGAACACGCAGTCCATGCGCCCCCAATGGAAGGCGTGGCCCACACCCATGCCGATGAACACCATGCAAAACACGATGGTGAGTGTGGATATGACGGGAGCCATGCCCATCTTGAGTATCTTCTTGATGGAGAAGTCCAGTCCGAGCGAGAACAGCAGGAACATCACTCCGATGTCGGCCCAAGTCTGGATGTCGGCCTTGTCGATGACCGACATCAGATAGGGCATGTGGGGCGACACCAAGAAGCCCGCCACGATATAGCCCAACACCAAAGGCTGCTTGAGCTTCTTGAACAACAGTGTGACAACACTGGCCACTATCAGAATGAGCGCCAGGTCCTTGATCAGATTGGGAAGTTCTTCCATGGGAGAGGATTCTGTGTTATGAGTTGAGGAAAAAATGAGAGACCGGAAGGCTGGAGAGAGAGGGAGCGTAGGCTGTTCTCTTTCCAAAACTTTGGAGCCAACAGGCAGCCCAAAATTTCCAGGCAGGACAAAAAGGCTGCGCCCTTCAAGAGACGGGGCGCAGCCTATTGGGGATGGATGTCGGTTCAGTCGTTGTATTCCGCCGTGAGGGCGCAGATGTTGACAATCACCTCCACAGCCTTGTGCATCACTTGGATGGATACAAACTCGTATGGGCCGTGGAAATTGACGCCGCCGGCGAAGATGTTGGGGCAGGGCAGTCCGCGGAACGAGAGTTGCGCGCCGTCGGTGCCGCCACGGATGGGCTCCACCTTGGGCTTCACGCCGCTCTTCTCCATCGCCTTCAACACGATGTCGATGACATGCATGTTGGGGTCGATCTTCTCCTTCATGTTGTAGTATTGGTCGTGGAGCTCGATGCTCACTGTTCCCTCGCCATACTTCTCGTTCATCTTCTTGGCGATGCCCTCCATGAAGCGCTTGCGGTCCTCAAACTTGTCGCGGTCGTGGTCGCGTATGATGTAGTCGAGCTTGGCCTCCTCGCAGCGGCTCTCGATGCCCAAGAGGTGGTAGAATCCCTCGTAGCCCTCTGTGGTTTCGGGAATCTCCGTCTCGGGAATATGGCTGTTGAACTCGCAGGCCAGGCGGCTGGCGTTGACCATCTTGCCCTTGGCGTAGCCAGTGTGCACACTCATGCCCTTGATTCTGATGCGGGCAGCGGCGGCATTGAAGTTCTCATATTCCAGGTCGCCGATGTCGCCGCCGTCCATGGTGTAGGCCCACTGGCAGCCAAACTTCTCCACGTTGAAGTGGTGGGCGCCCTTGCCGATTTCCTCGTCGGGGTTGAATCCCATGCGAATGTCGCCATGCTTGATCTCATCATGGTCGCGCAGATAGCACATGGCCTGCACAATCTCAGCCACGCCGGCCTTGTCGTCGGCACCAAGTAGCGTGGTGCCATCGGTGACAATGAGGTCCTCGCCCTTGTGGGCCAGCAACTCGGGGAACTTGGACGGCGAGGAGACGATGCCCGGCGAGAGTTCGATGTCGCCTCCGTCGTAGTTCTTCACAACGCGGGCCTTGATGTCCTTTCCGCTGGCGTCCAATGCCGTGTCGTAATGGGAGATGAAGCCGATGGTTGGCGTTTTCTTCTTTGTGTTGGAGGGCAAAGTGGCGTAGATGTAGCCCATATCGTCCATCTCAACATCCTTGAGTCCCTCCTTCTCCAGTTCCTCCTTGAGGTAACGGGCGAAGACGAGTTGTTTGGCAGTACTCGGCACGGTGTCGGAATCATCAGCCGACTGCGTGTCAAACTTTGTGTAATTGATGAATCTTTCTGTAATATCCATGGATGGTAGTATAAAGTTTTAGTGTCTTCTGCAAAGATAGTGCAAATCGGGGGAAGAACAAAATAAACGCGCCTAATTTTTACAAACATTATCGCTTGCCCATCTTCTGTAGCAGCCGTAATACGACAAGACAACCGAAGCACAGCAATAAAACAACTCAGGCACATGGTGTAGAACACTGTCTTAGTTGGATTGATGTGCGTCCCCCGCAGTGGCCGCCCCACAAGGAATGTTCGACCGCTGGCCTGTCATCCACATGTATGGCGAATGCCAATCATGCATGATGACGGCACAGCGGATATTTTCCGTGGAATCATGGTAAGTTTATATGTAAAGGGGAAGGAAAATGGTCATGTCCAGGCTTACGCTCCTACCGGAGCTATGGT
>SFCY01000080.1 GCA_004558865.1 Bacteroidales bacterium | reverse complement strand
GAACAGAGAAGTTAAGCCCGCCTACGCCGATGGTACTGCAATGCAATGCGGGAGAGTAGGTAGCCGCCCCCTTTCAACAACCGAGGGTTCCCAAGGCCACGCGCCGTGGGAACCCTCTTTGCATTTGGAGGAGAGACCCACCCCCAGCCCCTCCCTCCGAAGGGAGGGGAGTGTAATGCCAAGGCAGGCGACAAGCGAGGCGTCCAAGGGCGTGCACTTTCTCTTGGAGCTGCACGTTGCCAACGAATGTAGGGTCGTCGTTTGCATCCGACAGTGGGGACTGTGCCTGGTGTCCGATTGCAGGGGGCATACCTTGTGTCTGATTGCAGGGGGTCATGCCTTGCGTCCGATTGCTGGGGGGGCATGCCTTGCGTCCGATTGCTGGGGGTCATGCCTTGCGTCCGATTGCTGGGGGGCATGCCTTCCGTCCGATTGCAGGGGCTGTGCCTTGTGCCGGCTTCCTAAGGCGATGTCCGGCCGTTTTCCAATCACCCGCAATCACCAGCATGCATTTGGCTCACTCCAATTATGGTTTGCAAGTTTAGGTATAAGAGTTGAGTGGGAGTTTAGATATGTTTTTTCCTACGTATAATATAGAAAGTAGACCATTATTTGGTGGGTTGGGATTATTTTCTTAACTTTGCAGACTGCGAGGCTTTTGTTTGACAGTTTACATGTCTGAAGTGGCCTTGCTTGATTTCTTTTCAAGATCATAAAACAATATTCAATATGACAGGTTTAACTCTTTTCGCAGTGTTTGTCGTCGTAGCGCTCGTAGGTTGGGGCGTGTGCGAGGCTGTTGGTAAACTCAAATATTCTCATGCGCCTGAGGAACAGGAAGGATGGGAAGAGTTTGAGGAACATGCCAAGGCCAACAACGGCAAGGAACAGAACATCCGTGACATTATGCACAACAACTCAACCAAAGGCTTCAACGCAGTGGGTTGAGTCATGTAGCTTTGAGCTGGTGCTTGCCCCGCTTGCTCAAATCCATTTCATAGGCAGGACTGACACATTCCTTGCATCAAAAGAGGGTGGAAGGTGTCAGTCCTGCTTTTTTTCTGCACAATTCTTTTTGTAGTCATTTGCCTTCGCTTTTCTTTTTTTTGCTTTAAATTTGGTTGTAATGAGTCGCTTGCTGCCCATATTCGGGAATTATTTTGTACCTTTGTAAACGAAATCATAAATAAGAACAACTAAAACCAATAAGAACTTTACAAATGAGGAATCATTTATTACTCACTGCTGGTATCCTGCTTGCCAGCACAAGCGTCCATGCACAACAGCTGCGGGATGGCTATGTAGTGGCAGGCTCCAACACTGGCAGCGAGCAGTTTCATACACTGCTCAACAACTGGACGCCGGGAGGGAAGGTAAGCGAAGATGACAACTTCTACATCTCACGTGTGAAACCCCACTATCGCTTCCGCAACCAGGCCACCCAGGTGCGCTCCAACCTTACACCCGAGAACGACAAGAAGCTCATCGCCTGGTTGCCTTTTGGCGATCCAGCCTACAATGCGCTGCCCAATGGCCTTTTTGATTCTGAAGTGTTCTCCATGTGGTCGTATGTAACCCATTGGGGCAACTGGTCGGCTTCTTTGGGACGCATCCCCGCCGCATTGCTCGATGTAGCCCACAAAAACGGTGTAGGCGTCTCGGGTGTGGCCGGTATACCCTATGGCTATATTTCCTACAACTACAGCGAAATGCTCAATGGCCTTGCCAGCTCCGATGTAGACAACGATGCCAAGTTCCTGAGCTACTATGGTATCGACGGTCTCGGCTACAACTCCGAGTTCTATGACTATTCCGGTGTGGTGGAGAGTTTGCAGGCCTTTCATGGCAATTTGGTGAAGAAGATGCGCCAGACGGATTCCCTGTTCACCAATTTCTGGTATGACGGTACGAACGACCAGGGACAGATCAGCTTCGATCGTGGACTTGGCGGCCACAATCAGGAGAACTTCGGTGACTCTGCCAATATCCGCACCTCACTTTTCTTAAATTATAACTGGAACAATACGACCCGAATGAAAAACTCTGTGGCCAACGCAGAGGAGATGGGACGTGACCCGCTCGATCTCTACTGCGGTGTCAACATGCAGGGAGGCGAACCTGCTGGCACGTCGTGGAGTCTTCTGCCTAACTACCGTCTCTCCATTGGTCTGTGGGGCGCCCACACCAACAATATGTTCTGGGAGGGACGCGGCGAGAAGGGATCGGAGCCGGCCGTGAAGCAGGCCACCTACCTGCAGCGCATTGAGCGCTATTTCACCGGCGGCACCCGCAATCCCGCCAACTGTCCCGAAATCGTTGACGGCCACAACAACTCGGCCGACAATTTCAGCTGGCACGGCATGTCTACTTTCATGACCGCCCGCAGCGCCTTGTCGTGGAACCTCTCCGAGGAGCCGTTCATCACCTATTTCAACCTTGGCAACGGTACCTTCTTCAATCTCAATGGAAAGCGTGAGTATGCCAGCCAGTGGTACAACATCGGTATGCAGGACTATTTGCCCACATGGCGCTGGTGGTTCGCCGACAAGCTCCTTGGCAACAACGCAGCCGACGTGCCCGCCTCTGGCCTTGACGCCAACTTCACTTGGGACGACGCTTGGTTCGGTGGATCGTCTCTCCGTCTGAGCGGCTCTACCGCCGACGAGTACCTCCACCTCTTCAAGACGAAGTATGCCCTGGCCAATGGCGACAAGGTGACCTTCCGCTACAAGCTGGCCAAGGGCTCGGCCGACGTAAACTTGCTGCTCTCTGCCGAAGGCCAGGAGACTCAGCCCGTGGAACTGAAAGTGCTCGACAAGACCACCGCTGCCGACGAAGAGGAGTGGGTCGAGAAGACTTTCACCGTGGGTGAGGAACTTGCTGGCAAGACCCTCGCCCTCATAGCCCTGCACGTGAAGGACGCAGCCGACCTGAACCTGCTGCTCGGCGAACTGTCTGTCGTCCGTGGAGACGCAGCCACCCCCCAGGCTCCCGAGCTCACCTCTGCCTCAATGCTCTACAACAGCAAGAGCGGAATGGACGGCAAGGTCATCTTCAACATGCCCAACGACAAGGCTGCGGGCGAACCCTGCTACAACATCGACGTCAACACCTCCTACTTCAAGCTCTATGCCCAGGAGGAGGGTGGAGACCCCGTGTTTATGGGCGCCACGACATCATGGGCCGGCCTGATGTTCTCCGTGCCCGTCACCAATCCCAACGCCAAGGTGCGCCTCGGTGTTGCCGCTGTGAGCCTCGACCATAAGTCGCAGTCTGAGATTTCCTGGAGCGATTATATGGAGCCCGCCTCCTACATCTATTCCAACGACATCCAGATCGACAAGACGACCATCAAGCCCAACGAGAAATTCACCATGGAATATGCCGATCCCCAGCACGAGGAGGGCACATGGACACTCACCGACAGCAAGGACAGCACCGTGTTCTCCGCTACCGGCCGCAGCGTGACCGTGGAGGAAGGACTGAAAGACATTGGCAGCTACAACCTCACAGTCATCGGCGTGAGGCATGAGGCCGACGGCACTGTGAAGGAAGACACCACTGTTTACGGCAACTACGTGCAGATCACCAGTGAGGCTATCGGCGCACTGCCCGAAATCTACACCCTCACGGCCAACGGCGAGGATAAAGACATCACCATCCAACCTGGCGAAGCGGTGACCATGAGGTATACAGGCCGCCACGCCGACGGAGCCGGCTCTCAGGGTGTGGACCTCAAGGAGCAGCGCTTTGGCGCCAAGTGCGCCGACCTCGGAATCGTGGGCAAGAAGAGCTTCTCCATCGCATTCTGGCTCAAGATCAACGAGCTTGCCGACGGTGAGACTCAGTTTGTCAGCGTGGCCGACAAGACCGACAGCTGGCCCAAGACCGACTGGGGTTGGATCTGGACCACCATCAATCCTGACGGTACCGTGCCCACGTTCACATTCCGTGGCACCGACGCTACCAGCAACAACGAGTTGCGTTACAAATACGACCAGACCAAGATTCCCGTGGGCACTTGGACCCACTTCGTCCTCACCTTCGACTACGACGCCAACGGTGGTTTCAAGAGTGCCTTCTATATGAACGGTGTGGAGCAGAAGCTCAGCCGCTGGAACCGTGCCCAGAGCGAAGAGTGGAAGACCACCGATCCCGGCTACCAGCCCAACGTTTACAATATCACCAGCGGACAGGTGATTGCAGTGGGTGGATCTGCGCACGGCCGCAGCGGCATCAAAGGCGCCCTGGACAACCTGCAGATCTGGGACAAGGCCATCACGGCCGATGAGGTGAAGCTTGCCATGGGCGACATCGACACGAACAATATGCCGCAGAACCTGGAGGCCTTCTGGGACTTCGAGGACAAGGCCTCGGAAGACCACACCTTCTCTTCCGTGGGCTCAAAGCCTGGCGTAGCTGCCGGCTCCCACTCCTATCTGGCAGGCGGTGGCGAAGGCCAGGGCACCTTCCAGTGGCAAGCTTGCGATTACACCTCTGGCTGTCCGTTCATCAGCGGTCGCGCCTTCCAGGTGACAACTCTTCCCACATGGCACGCTCCCAAGGCCGTCATCACCGACGCTACGGGCAACAGCGAGGCCGGACAGGCTAAGCTCACTTACGACCGCGATGGCGTGAGGGAGGTGACGCTCACATTGGCCAACTCTTTGGGTTCAGACCAGAAGACCTTCTCGCTCATCACCATCAGGACCTATAACAGCATCGCCTCGGCCGAGACTGCCAACGAGTTGAAAGCCTATAGCGTAGACCGCGACGTTGTTGTGGAGTTTGCAGACGCTGGCAACTACACAGTGTCGGTGTATACCACTGACGGCCGTGCCGCCGCATCCCGCTCAGCTGCGCTTGGCGCAGGCCAGACGATGCGTCTCACGCTCCCCAACTCGGGCGTGTATGTGCTGCGGGTGGCCAAGGATGGCAAGACCGTCAAGACGATGAAGCTCATCCGGAAATAATCTCCGTAGAGCCACGCTCATAGCAAGCGGCCGGTATGCAGTCTGCTCAGTGCAGGCCACATGCCGGCCGCTTTTTTCATTTCGTCATTCACAATTGTCGTTCGCCGTGAGGGCGGATGGCAGGATAGGCTGCCGAGCATTCCTTTCGGGTCGGCTCGAGGCAGATTCCCTGCAGCGGGGGTGGCCTTTGCGTTCCTTGCGTCCTTAGCGCTTTGCGTGAGGTTGCTTGTTGGTCGGCTCGAGGCGCGTCCCCTGCTGTCGTTTTTTTGGATGTGCGTCTTTGGCGAAAGTTTCCCTTCCCCTCGTTGGAAGGAGCCAACAGAGGGCCAGCTTCTTTCGGGTCTGCTTGTAGGCGAAAAAAAAGGAGAATGCCCGCGATGCCTGCGGCGCATTCCCCTTGTCTCTTCACAATAATGATATAGGCATTAGTATTGTTTGGCCTCCCACTCTCCTCTAAGCACGTGGAGCGTGTTGAGGGCGAGGGCTTTCATTTCGTCTTGTCCTGGATAGAGGTATACCGGTGCCATCCAGTCCAGCCGCTTCTTCAGTCCGCCGGTGATGTATTCGCTTCGGCACAATCCACCCGTGAGGATTATGGCGTCCACTTTTCCGCACAGCACGGCTCCTTCCGCGGCGATGTATTTGGCCGTGTGCCATATCATGGCGTCGGTGTAGAGCTTGGCCTTCTCGTCTCCCTCGTTGACTCTCCGCTCAATCTCCCTCATGTCGTTGGTGCCCATGAGGGCTATCATGCCCGATTTTCCGGCTATGCGCTTGAGCAGCTCGTTCTCGGTGAATTTGCCCGAGAAGCAGAGCCGGATGAGGTCGCCCACGGGCAGGGTTCCCGTGCGTTCGGGCGAGAACGGCCCCTCGCCGTCGAGTGCGTTGTTGGCGTCGATGGCTCGTCCGTGGTCGTGGGCGGCAATCGAGATTCCACCGCCGAGGTGGCACATGATGAGGTTCAGGTCCTCGTATCTTGTCTTGTGCTCGGCGGCGAACCTGCGCGCGATGGCCTTTTGGTTGAGCGCGTGCCAGATGCAGATGCGGTTGATGAGGGGCGTGCCGGTGACCTTCTGCAGTGGCGACAGCTCGTCCACCCGTCCCGGGTCGGCGATGTAGCTTCTGCATCCGATCTCGTTGGCTATCTCATAGGCGATGATGCACCCCAAGTCGCACGCGTGCTTGTGGATGGCGTAGAAGGCATCCTGCACCATGTGCTGGTTCACCTCGTAGACGCCGCTCTCCACCTCGCGCGACAGTCCGCCTCTGCCCACCACAGCGTCGAACTTCAATGGGATGTTTCGTTTCTTCAGCTCGTCGACGACCAACTGCTTGCGCATGTTGAACTGGTCGGTCACCTCGTCATACTTCTGCAGCTCTTCCACCGTGTGGGGGATGTCCTCCACGAATACTTGTTTCTCATCCTCATACACACCGATTTTGGTGGATGTGGAACCGGGATTGATAATCAAAAGCTTGAACATAGGCTTGGGCGGTGGTTAGATGGCGCATGCCAGTGCGATGGAGTTGAACTTTGTCTCGGGAGAGTCGCCGCGTGAGGGCAGCACCACCGGCACGTGAGTGCCCTGCAGGATGGCGGCCGTAGTGGCATTGCAGAAGAGCGTGATGGTCTTGTAGAACACGTTGCCCGTCTGGATGTTGGGGAAGATGAGAGCGTCGGCGTGCCCGTTGATGGGCGACTTGATGCCCTTCACCTGCATGGCGTGCTGGTCGCAGGAGGTCTTCAGGTCGAGCGGCCCGTCGATGACGCATTTCCCGAACTCGCCGTTCTGTGCCATGTCCTTGATGGTGAGGTAGCCCTCGGTGTAGGGGAAGTGGCGTGCGTCCACCTTCTCCGAGCTGTGGATGAGGGATATGCGCGGCACCTCAATGCCGAAGTTGTGGCAGATGTCCACCATGTACCTCACCTGCTGCACGCGCTGTTCCTGGGTGGGGATGGGAATCACAGCGGCGTCGGTGAAGAAGAGCAGTTTGTCATATCCGGGTATGGAGGCCGCCGTGATGTGGGTCATCACGCTTCCCGGCTCCAGGATTCCGTGTTCCTTGTTGAGGATGGCGTGGAGCAGCACGTCGGTGTTGATGAATCCCTTCATCAGCACGTCGCCTTTCTTCTCGCGTATCAGGGCGACGGCTTTCTGGGCGGCGACGGTCCTGTCCTCGTCGTCCACGATGATGGTCTCGCACAGTCCCTCGTGGCGTGCCCTCTCAAGGGCCCAGCGGGTGGACTCGTCTTCGGGATTCACCACTACGATTCTCTTGCGTGTGCCTTTTTGGGCAAGAAGCTGCGTCAAGGCACTGAAGTCTTTGATGTTTGTCATTTTTCTATTTTTAGTTTAGGAAAGGTTCTGCTGTTGTTGTGGGTTGGCGATGGTCGTGTGATTGCAGGCTGTTGTGACTCATGCCATGCGCCTCCTTGGGGGCGCACGGCATGGGTTGGGGCTACTTGAAATAGTAGAGGAAAGCGGCGACGCCTTGCAGGGCGGGCTTGCGCTGTCCCTCTATCTCGATGGCGAACTCGATCTGCGTCTTGCAGATGCCGCGCAGGTTCTCGATGCCCTTGAGCGAGGCCACGAGCCTCACCCTGCTGCCCGTGACGACGGGAGCCCCGAAGCGCATCTTGTCCATGCCATAGTTCACCATCATCTTCAGGTTGTTCACCTCGATGATCTGCCCCCACAGGTAGGGGAGCAGGGAGAGGGTGAGGTAGCCGTGTGCGATGGTGCTCTTGTAGGGACTCTCGCTCTTGGCCCGCTCCACATCCACGTGGATCCACTGATGGTCGAGGGTGGCGTCGGCGAACTTGTTGATGCGCTCCTGGTCCACGGTGAGCCATTCGCTCTCGCCAAGCTTCTGTCCCAAATGGGCTGCGAACTCCTCGTAGGAGTTGATGATAAGTTTACTCATTTTGCTTTTTGTTTTCCGTCTACAAAAATAGGCATTTATTTTGATTATCCCAACAGTCTGTGACAATTTTAACAAGTAATTGGGATAAATCATTCATTGCACCTCACTGCCAAGCTGCAAAGAGGGGGAAGACCCACCCCCCCCCCAAGCCCCTCCCTCCGAAGGGAGGGGAGTAATCACCCAACGGGGGGACGCGTGAAAGCCAACTGCATGTATACATCATGTGCGGCCCCTGCGGCGGATGCTCACCACAATCCCCCACCACTCAGGCTGCGCCTGCCTGCCAGGGAAAGGCAGCCTCTCTTCGAGGCTGCCGCGCCGCCCGCGCGCTTCCGTTGCCCCTCTGAAAACAGCCAAATCACTTTTTTTTCATTTTTTAACCGATAAAGACTTGATAATCAGAAAAAATTAGTAACTTTGCAGTCCAAAAGAGTGGATTAGCGCAATGGACGATTTTCAGATAGACCTTCGCGACTTGAAGGAAGGGCTCACCGAGATGAGCTTTCCGCTTGACGACGGCTTCTTCGGCCGCCTCGATGGCGCGTCCCTGAAGAAAGGCAAGTTGCGCTGTGACCTGTCGGTGTGCCGCACCGGCACCTTCTTCGAGCTCAAGTTCCACATCGAGGGCGTGGTGGTGGTTCCCTGCGACCTGTGCCTCGACGACATGGAGCAGCCCATAGTGGCCGACCAGGCCATTGCCTGCAAGCTTGGCGACGAAGACCGCAGCGACGACGACCCCATTGTCGTGGCGCGCGAGAATGGCGTGCTCGACATCTCATGGCTCGTCTACGAGTTTGTCAACCTCGCAGTACCAATCAGGCACGTGCATGCACCTGGAAAATGCAACGCTGCCATGATGAGTCTTCTTGACGAATACTCCGTTTCCCGAAGAGACGATGGCGACAGCGACGACGACTCCGACCCACGCTGGGACGCTCTTAGAAAACTCAAGAAATAAACAAAAAAATCAATTTCAAAATGGCACATCCTAAAAGAAGACAATCAAAGACTCGTACGCTCAAGCGTAGAACTCACGACAAGGCAGTAGTCCCCACACTTGCAGTATGCCCCAACTGCGGCGCCTACTATGTTTACCACACGGTATGCCCCTCTTGCGGTTACTATCGCGGTATGGTGGCTGTGGAAAAGGAAGCCGCTGAATAATGGGAAAGATCAACGCGGTAATCACTGGTATTGGAGGCTACGTGCCCGACTATATCCTCACCAACGAGGAGCTGTCGCGCATGGTGGACACCAGTGACGAGTGGATTACGACGCGTGTCGGCATCAAGGAGCGCCATATCCTCACCGAGGAGGGACTCGGCACGAGCTACATGGCCCGCAAGGCCGCCCGGCAGCTCATCGAAAAGACGGGTGTGGACCCCGACACCATTGATGCCCTGATTGTAACCACCACCACGCCAGACTACAAGTTCCCCTCCACGGCCAGCATCGTGCTGGGCAAGCTGGGACTCAAGAACGCCTTCGCCTTCGACTTCGAGGCTGCCTGCTGTGGCTTCCTCTACACGCTCGACGTGGCCTCGTCCATGATCCAGAGCGGCCGCTACAAGAAAATCATCGTCATCGGAGCCGACAAGATGTCGTCGTTGGTCGACTACACCGACCGCCAGACCTGCGTGCTCTTCGGCGATGGGGCGGGTGCCGTGCTGCTTGAGGCCACCGAGGAAGAGGGTGTGGGCTACCAGAACTCCTTCCTGCGCACCGACGGCAAGGGGCTGCCTTTCCTCCACCTCAAGGCGGGCGGCAGCGTATGTCCGGCCAGCCACTTCACCGTGGACCATCGGCTGCACTACCTCTACCAGGAGGGGCGCACCGTGTTCCGCTATGCCGTCACCGACATGAGCGACGACGTGCTGGAGGTCATGCGCCGCAACAACCTCACCCACGACGACGTGAGCTGGATCATCCCCCACGAGGCCAACCGCCGCATCATCGAGGCCGTGGCCAAGCGCGCCGAGATAGACATGGACAAGGTGATCATCAACATCGACCACTACGGCAACACTTCCGCCGCCACCATCCCACTTGCCATGTGGGACAGCGAGCGGAAGCTCAAGAAGGGCGACAACGTCATCTTCACCGCCTTCGGCGCGGGCTTTGTCCATGGCGCCTCGTTCTACAAGTGGGGCTACGACGGCGACAGCGTGAAATAGGATTTTTCTTTATCACCATATTATAAAGGAGGCACCTTGGGACTTCTCTATCCCTCGGTGCCCCCTTTTTCTATTCAGATCTCATAAGGCTGGTTCTATAAATTAGGCTGATAGAATAATCGATAAAGTGCAGTTGTCGTTTCGGTCGTCTTCTGCATCTATCGGTCTCAAAACGTCAAGTCT
>SFCY01000079.1 GCA_004558865.1 Bacteroidales bacterium | reverse complement strand
ACCCATAGCTCCGGTAGGAGCGTAAGCCTGGACGTGACCATTTTCCTTCCCCTTTTCATATAAACTTACCATGATTCCACGGAAAATATCCGCTGTGCCGTCGTCTTCTGCATCTATCGGTCTCAAAACGTCAAGTGCCATCGGTCGTGCAGCCCGCAAAACATTGCTTTCCCAACTTCTGTGACAATTGCCACGGAATATCGCGACAGTTGCCACGGAATATCGTGACGGTTGGCACGGTATATCGTGACAGTTGCCACAGATTACAAAGAGCAGGAAATTGGGGGGACGGAAACCAATAGTTCAAAAGGGCAGAAAGGGCAAAGCTACTGAAGTTGGGACATGGGAGTGGATAGTCCCAAAAGGGGGAAGCCATTGTGGGGCGGGAAATTGGGAGATGGAAGTTAGGAGATGGACCACAAGTGACGGGAGAATAAAGAAAGGAGACATGAGTGGGGAATGGCCTCAACGGTGAGGCAATTCCCTACTCCTATCTCCTGGCTCCTAACAGTGTTGGTCTACCAACTATTTGGAATCCTTTTCTATCTTGATGTGCAACTCTTCGAGCTGGCCCGGCTCAAGCCCAGAGGGAGCGTCGAGCATCACGTCGCGCCCGCTGTTGTTCTTCGGGAAGGCGATGCAGTCGCGGATGGAATCCAGGCCGGCAAGGATGCTGACGAAGCGGTCGAGGCCAAAGGCCAAGCCTGCGTGGGGAGGCGCTCCATACTTGAACGCGTTCATCAAGAAGCCAAACTGGGCTTGGGCGCGCTCTTCTGTGAAGCCCAATATCTTGAACATCTTGTCCTGCAACTGTGTGTCATGGATACGGAGAGAGCCACCGCCCACTTCAATGCCATTGCAGACAAAATCGTAAGCCTTGGCACGCACCTTCTCGGGATGCTCGTCGAGCAATGGGATGTCGTCGGGATTAGGCATGGTGAAGGGATGGTGGGTGGCCATCAAGCGCTGCTCCTCATCGCTCCATTCAAAGAGCGGGAAGTCGATAATCCACAAGCACTTGAACACATTTTTGTCGCGCAGTCCGAGGCGGTCGCCCATCTCAAGGCGCAGGGAGCAAAGTTGTATGCGGGTCTTGTTGGCATTGTCGCCACTCATGACAAGCACCAAGTCGCCGTCCTTGGCACCCATCTTCGCCTTGACGGCGGCAAGCTGGTCGGCCGAATAGAACTTGTCGACGGAGCTCTTCACTGTGCCGTCGGCATTATACTTGATGTAGACCAATCCCTTGGCTCCTATCTGCGGCTTCTTGACAAAGTCGGCCAACTGGTCGAGCTGCTTGCGCGTGTAGCCGGCGCATCCGGGCACGCAAATGGCTCCTATATACTGGGCATCGTTGAAGACGGAGAAGGAGCCCGTGCCCTTGAGTTCGTCCATCAGCTCCACAAAGGTCATGCCGAAGCGCAGGTCGGGTTTGTCGGAGCCATAGAGGCGCATGGCCTCATGCCATGTCATACGTTCCAAGGGAGGAAGCTCCACGCCGCGGATTTCCTTGAACAGGTGGCGGGCCATATCCTCAAAGATCTCAAGCACGTCGTCCTGGTCCACGAAGCTCATCTCGCAGTCTATCTGGGTGAACTCCGGCTGGCGGTCGGCCCGCAAGTCCTCGTCGCGGAAGCACTTGGCTATCTGGAAGTAGCGGTCGAAGCCCGCCACCATCAACAGCTGTTTCAAAGTCTGCGGACTCTGGGGCAAGGCATAGAACTGGCCGGGATTCATTCGCGAAGGCACCACGAAGTCGCGCGCGCCTTCGGGAGTGGAGCCAATGAGGATTGGGGTCTCCACCTCGATGAAGTTCTTCGAGTCGAGGAAGTTGCGAATCAGAATGGTCATCCTGTGGCGCAGTTCCAAGTTTTTCCTCACCACAGGCCTACGGAGGTCAAGATAGCGGTATTTCATTCTCAGGTCGTCGCCACCGTCGGTCTCGTCCTCTATCTTGAAGGGAGGGGTCAGCGAGGGACTGAGGACATTCAACTCGGAGACGAGAATCTCTATCTCGCCTGTGGCAATCTTGCTGTTCTTGCTTTGGCGCTCGCTCACCTCGCCCCCCACTTGGATACAATATTCACGTCCAAGGGCATTGGCTCTGTCGCAAAGGGCTTTGTCTGAGGCTTCGTTGAAGACCAACTGAGTAATGCCGTATCGATCGCGCAGGTCGACAAACGTCATTCCTCCCATTTTGCGTAACCGCTGCACCCAGCCGGCCAGCGTTACCTTTTTACCGCAATCAGAGAGACGCAGCTCTCCGCATGTATTTGTTCTATACATTGGAAAAATTGTATGTTGTTTATTTTAGGGCAAAATTACAATAAAAATGTGAAAAGCCAAAATATATGGTAAGAAACATCTATAGGCCAACGCCGTCGTGGCGGTTTCGCAATCAATAGACATCCCTGTCGAGCACATTCTCATGGATGTCGGTGACGCGGAAATGATAGCGGCCATTCTGAAACAGCACACGCATCAGTCGCCAGGGTTCCCGCTCCGTGGGGGAGAGCGAAAGGCCCACATGCCCCATGGTGCGCCTCAAGTTGAGTTCCACGCAGGGATGCAGGAGCAACTTGCCTTGCCCGGCCACAACCATCATGTCGACGCCCAACGGGCCGCGATAAGCGTCTCGCAGGCTTTCCGACAGCACCTGGCAGATTCTGGTGGCGGTGGACTGGACAACTTCTATGGGCAGATAGCGGGAGAGCATTGCCTCCTTGGCCTCCCTTGTGGCCAAGACATTGCCCGTGTAGGCACCGTGGGTTGTATGGAACAAAGAGTAGCCGGCGAAACGGACTCCACTCTCATCGGAGAAGAACTCCAAGGCGAAGTCCTTTACCTTATTATATAAGGGCTCCACCTCGACTGTGAGCTGGCGCTGCAGGACATTCCTCACCCATCCCTCAAGCCTGTCGTCCCACGAATCGGGCAGGACATAGCGCACCCCCCGGCCGCTGCTGCTCCACGGGGCTTTGACCACCAAGCTGCCAAAACGACGGAAAAGGTCCTTCACCTCGGCCAGCGTGTGGGCTATGAAAGCCTGGCCCACGGTCCCATCCGTCTGCAGGGCGGGGAGCAGATGCTCTGCCGCCCATCCCCTATTGCTGAGGTCGCGGATAGCGGCCAACTGACTGTGTGAGGGCATTCTTGCCTCGGCCACTCCCAACCTGCCCAACTCGCCCCATAAGGCCAAATCCCAGCCCCAGGGGGCGATGCCGGTGAAATCAAGGCTCCGCAGCATGGAGGAGTCGACAAACCTGACACGATGATGGAGGTACTTGGAATAGCATCGAAGACTTCTTTGCGCCCGCTCCACGTCGCCGACCAACACAAAGTCGCCCTCGTCGGCCCACAAGGCGGGAAGGAAATCCAAATCGCCCCGCAGCTTGCGCCCGGCATGGGGAGCGGTGAAGTGAATGTCGTTAGCCTGCAAGGCTATGTCGTGTTCGGGATTGAATATTCGAAGTTTCATGTGGCAAAGATAGACATAATTCTTCAAAAAACGCTAAAGACTGGAATATTTTGTCATGTAGAGTTTGCATATCACAAAATATTCAGTAACTTTGCAAGTGAGAAGAAAGATTGTTCATCCTGAAACAGACAAGTAATGGAAGCTTTTTACCGGACACATACCAACTTGGTTGAGCACATAACAGCTCCGCTCCGTCGCTCCCTCATGGACGAGATAGAGTGGAACGACAGGCTTATCGGTATCAAGGGCGCACGAGGCGTGGGCAAGACAACCTTCCTGCTCCAATATGCCAAAGAGCATTTTGGAGCGGACGACCCGCGGTGCCTCTACGTGAACATGAACAACTTCTACTTCCAAGGCCGCGGCATAGCCGACTTTGCCGGCGACTTCATCAAGAGGGGGGGTGAGGTGCTGCTCATCGACCAAGTGTTCAAGCAGCCCAACTGGAGCCAGGAACTCAGGAAATGCTACGACCGCTATCCCAACCTGAGGATCGTCTTCACGGGCAGCAGCGTGATGCGCCTCAAGCAGGAGAATCCCGAGCTGAACGGCATCTGCCAGAGCTACAACCTCCGGGGATTCTCCTTCCGCGAGTTTCTCAACCTGCAGCACAGGCTGAGCCTAAAGCCCTACACCTTGGACGAAATCCTAAAAGACCATGAGCAAATAGCCAAGGAAATCTCCCAAACCGTGAATCCCGGGAAACACCTCAAGGACTATCTGCACCACGGCTTCTACCCCTTCTTCCTTGAACACAGAAACTATGAGGAGAACCTGCTCAAGACGATGAACATGATGATAGAGGTGGACATCCTGCTCATCAAGCAGATAGAGCTAAAATACCTCACAAAAATCAAGAAGCTCTTCTATCTCTTGGCAGTGGACGGACCCAAATCGCCCAACATCAGCAAACTGGCCAACGACATCGAGACAAGCCGCGCCACGGTGATGAACTACATCAAGTATCTCTCCGACGCCCGACTCATCAACATCATCTACCCCATGGGCGAGTCTTTCCCCAAGAAGCCGGCCAAAGTGATGATGCACAACCCCAACCTGATGTTCTCGTTCTATCCCATCAAGGCCGACACGCAGGAAGTGATGGAGGCATTCTTCGTCAACTCCCTGTGGAAGGACCACAAGGTGAACCAGAACGGGAAAGAGGCCGTATACGTGGTCGACGACGAATTGAGGTTCCGCGTTGTAGACGCGCGCTGCGGAAACAGAATCCGCCACAACCCCGACATCCTCTATGCGCGCTACGGAACCGACGAAGGCGAAGCCAACAAGATCCCCATCTGGCTGTTCGGCTTCCTCTATTAACTTGCAAACGAGAATTACACAATATCCAAATTCTTTTATAATAAAATCAATTATGGCAAAAGAAAAAAAATTCATGACTTGTGATGGCAACACCGCTGCCGCCCACGTAAGCTACATGTTTACGGAGGTAGCCGCCATCTATCCCATCACGCCGTCATCACCCATGGCAGAGCACGTAGACGAGTGGGCTGCCAAAGGACGCAAGAATCTCTTTGGTCAAACCGTCTCTGTGCAGGAGATGGAGTCTGAGGGTGGCGCCGCCGGCGCCGTCCACGGCTCTCTCCAGGCCGGTGCGCTGACCTCCACCTACACGGCCTCACAGGGCCTGCTGCTCATGATTCCCAACATGTACAAGATTGCAGGCGAGCTCCTACCCTGCGTGTTCAACGTCTCAGCACGCACGCTGGCCAGCCACTCGCTGTGCATCTTCGGCGACCACCAGGATGTCATGGCCTGCCGCCAAACCGGCTTCGCCATGTTCTGCTCGGGTTCCGTGCAGGAAGTGATGGACCTCTCGGCCGTGCCCTACTTGGCTACACTGGAGACAGAGATTCCATTCATCAACTTCTTCGACGGCTTCCGCACCTCGCACGAGTACCACAAGGTGGAGGCTATTGACATGGAAGACATCCGTCCGCTTGTCAATCCCGACTACATCAAGCGCTTCCGCGACCGCGCGCTCTCTCCTGAGCGTCCCGTGACACGCGGTACGGCTGAGAATCCCGAGACTTTCTTCACCCACCGTGAGGCCTGCAACAAGTATTATGACAGGGTGCCGGCCGCAGTGGAGAAATACTTGGGCGAGATCTCAAAGATCACAGGCCGCGAGTACCATCTCTTCAACTACTATGGCGCACCCGACGCAGAGAATGTCATCGTGCTGATGGGTTCGGCCACGGAGCCTGCCCGCGAGGCCATCGACTATCTGGCCAAGCAGGGCAAGAAGGTTGGTATGGTGGCTGTCCACCTCTATCGTCCGTTCTCTGTCGACTTCCTCAAGAAGACCCTGCCTGCAACAGTGAAGCGCATTGCCGTTCTCGACCGCACCAAGGAGCCCGGCGCAGAGGGCGAGCCGCTCTATCTCGATGTGAAGAGCGCACTCTACGACGATCCCCGCAAGCCGCTCATCGTTGGCGGACGCTATGGACTGGGGTCTTCCGACACCACTCCCGCCAAGATCATCTCCGTGTTCAACAACCTTGAACTTCCCGAGCCCAAGAACCACTTCACCGTGGGCATCGTCGACGACGTGACCTTCACGTCCCTGCCCGAGGTGGAGGAAATCCCCATGGGAGGCGACTCCCTCTTCGAGGCCAAATTCTACGGCTTGGGTTCCGACGGAACGGTGGGTGCCAACAAGAACTCAGTACAGATTATCGGCAACAACACCAACAAGTATTGCCAAGCCTACTTCTCCTACGACTCCAAGAAGTCGGGCGGCTTCACCTGCTCCCACCTGCGCTTCGGCGACGAGCCCATCCACAGCGCCTATCAGGTGAACACGCCCAACTTCGTGGCTTGCCACGTGCAGGCCTACCTTCACATGTACGACGTAACACGTGGCCTGCGCGACAATGGCACATTCCTGCTCAACACCATTTTTGACGGCGATGAGCTTGTAAGCTTCATCCCCAACAAGGTGAAGCGCTACTTCGCCAAGCACAACATCAAGGTATACTATATCAACGCCACCAAGATTGGACAGGAGATTGGTCTGGGCAACCGCACCAACACCATCCTGCAGAGCGCATTCTTCCGCATCACCAAGGTAATTCCCATCGAACTCGCTGTGGAGCAGATGAAAGCCTTCATCGTGAAGTCTTACGGCAAGAAGGGCCAGGATGTGGTCGACAAGAACTATGCCGCCGTTGACCGCGGCGGTGAGTACAAGGAACTCGCTGTGGATCCCGCATGGGCCAACCTCGCTGACGACGAGGCGCAAGAGGACAACGCTCCCGCATTCGTCAAGGAGCTGGTGCGTCCCATCAACGCCCAAGCCGGCGACCTGCTGAAGGTGAGCGATTTCGTGAACCACGGCACAGTGGACGGCACTTGGCAGAACGGCACTGCTGCTTGGGAGAAGCGTGGCGTGGAAGCTTTCGTACCCGTTTGGAATTCAGAGAACTGTATACAGTGCAACAAGTGCGACTTCGTTTGTCCTCACGCTGCTATCCGTCCGTTCGTTCTCACCGACGACGAACTCAAGGGCGCAGGTGAGTTGGTCACGCTGCCCGTACTTGCTCCCAAGGCTCTCAAGGGCATGCACTTCCGTCAGGAGGTGTCCGTGCTCGACTGTCTGGGCTGCGGCAACTGTGCCGATGTCTGCCCGGGCAAGAAGGACCGCGAGACGGGCGAGGTGAAGAAAGCACTGAAGATGGTGCCCTTCAACGTAGACGCTCCCGAAATGAAGCAGGAGGCCGCCAATTGGGAATACCTGGTCAACAACGTGGCCAGCAAGCAGGATTTGGTCGACATCAAGCAGAGCCCCAAGAACTCTCAGTTCGCCCAGCCGTTGTTTGAGTTCTCAGGCGCTTGCTCAGGCTGCGGCGAGACTCCCTACGTAAAGCTGGTGTCGCAGCTCTTTGGCGACCGTGAGATGATTTCCAACGCCACGGGCTGCTCTTCCATCTATTCCGCCTCCATTCCCTCTTCGCCCTACACCACCAACGCCAAGGGCCAGGGTCCTGCATTCGACAACTCTCTGTTTGAGGACTTCTGCGAGTTTGGCCTCGGCATGGCATTGGGCAACAAGAAGATGAAGGAGCGCATCACCAACCTGCTCAATGAAGCCATTGCCGGCGATCACACTCCGGCCGACTTCAAAGAGGCTGCCCAGAACTGGATTGCCAACAAGGACGACGCCGACGGCTCAAAGGCTGCCGCCGCCCAGCTGAAACCACTGATTGCACAGGGTGCAGAGGCTGGTTGCCCGGTTTGCAAGGAACTGAAGACGCTCGACCACTATTTGGTGAAGCGCAGCCAATGGATCATCGGCGGCGACGGCGCTTCCTACGACATCGGCTACGGAGGTCTTGACCACGTGCTGGCTTCAGGCGAGGATGTGAACATCCTGGTTCTCGACACAGAGGTCTACTCCAACACTGGCGGCCAGAGCTCCAAGGCTACTCCCTTAGGCGCCATTGCGCAATTCGCCGCAGCTGGCAAGCGCGTGACCAAGAAAGACCTTGGCTTGATGCAGACCACCTACGGGTACGTCTATGTGGCCCAGGTTGCTATGGGAGCCGACAACGCACAGACGCTCAAGGCCATCCGCGAGGCAGAGGCTTACAACGGGCCTTCGCTGGTCATTGCATACGCTCCCTGCATCAACCACGGCATCAAAGGCAGCAAGGCCGACAAGCGCAACATGGGCCGCTCGCAGCACGAAGAGGCCTTGGCCGTGGAGTGCGGCTACTGGCATCTGTGGCGCTACAACCCCGACTTGGCCAAGGAGGGCAAGAACCCGTTCCAGCTCGACTCCAAGGAGCCGCAGTGGGACAAGTTCCAGGATTACCTCTTGGGCGAGGTCCGCTTCTCCTCTCTGAAGAAAGCACGCCCTGAACTGGCTGAAGAACTCTACACTGAGACCGAGAAGGCAGCCAAGCGTCGCTACCAGAGCTACGTACGCAAGAGCCAGGAAGACTGGTCCAACGCTGAATAATCAGACAACAAGCACGATAAAGGCTCGCCTCCAATGGGAGGCGAGCCTTTTTTGGTTGGAAGTGGGAACACTGTCGGAAGACAGGGGAAGAGGCGCCTGGGAGCGAAGAGCGGGGATTATTCCCACTTGACGTCCTGCCCGTCCATTTCATCCTCTTCGTCGAAGTCTACGAACTTGGCTCCCCCCCTCGTCGCCAAAGCCTGGAATTCCAGACTTTGGTATATTGTTGTCCTCAGTGATGTCCTCGCCAACGTGAATCCTCACGATACTTGTTTCTGGTGATATGTATTTCTTCATTGCCGTCAGAATTTAGAACCAACAATCACTTTACGAACTTCTTGCCGTTGTGGATGAAGATGCCCTTTGTGGGGGCTGTCACCCTCATGCCCTGCAAGTTGTAGTAGGTTGCTTCTGCGTCGGAAGCAGTAGGCAGGCTGGTGATGCCCGTTGGAGTATCGTCCACAACCATCTCCATCACGGCCGACTTGGCTCCCGAACCGCCCAAAAGCAAGTAGGCACGGAAAGGATTGAGATAAGCCGTGTTTGTAAACTTGACAAAGGTTCCTGCTGGATAGCTCTTGCCATTATAGGTGAAGGCTGTAGAAGCTATTCCGTAGGCGTTACTGATGCCTGCAAACGATTTCCCCCCGTAGACACCATGGAGATTGCTGCTCGTCATCTCATCGGCAGTGGTCACCGCGTCAATGGTTTTCGATTCGGAACTTGAGAGCGTGACATCGCTGCTCGGATAGAAGAAGTAGGACGTATTGGCTTGGGGGGTGTCCACCGTAGTAAGTACGATATGCTTGTCGTCTTCAGACTTGTAGGTGTAGAATTTGCCGTCGCTTGTGGCTGCCGGACTGAAAGGTAGGCACAGGGATTAGGGGACTCCAGCTGAGAACTGACGATAGAACTTGCAAGTATCTGCAGTGAACTCATAGGGATTGAGGAAGGAATACCAACTATACTTCTAGTCTGCGGCCGTCGTCTTGTCGAGGGCAGTAATGTCGTGGACTCCGAAGTTGTTGCATTTGTAGCCTTTGTCATTCAACACGAAGTTCTCGTTGAGAGGACGCGTGAGGGTTGTGGCAGTTGTCCCGTCAGTCTTGTAGACCATCTCCGTAGACCAAGAGGAATAGCGATCGATGTTGGTTGGCAAGAAAACGAGCGTATACGCGGGCAGGCCACCAAAGGGATTGGTAGCAACTAAATTGTAATCATAGCTGTCGGTCGACTTTGTGTATCTATAAGGAGTATTCGGATCAGGCGTTTTAGTCGGCAATCGCGAAAGCGTGTAGTCTTTTACCACAGTGAACTTGTCACTCGATGAAAGATCAACATACCTCAAGCCCTTTGCTCCAGCAAAGGCATCGCCATTGATTGTAATGAAGTCATTGGGCACAATGGTAATGGACCGCAATTCGTCGTTGCCAGCGAAGGCGTTTGAAGCTATCATGGAAATGTCCGCACTAAGATTAGTTTCTGTAGGCATAAGGTCAGGTTCCCATTTGAGATTATCATTTTTGATGTCCATTTTCAAATCTGTAACTCCATCAGCCAACTTGACTTTACGAAGAGCAAGCTGGGGGCCACCATTAGCGGTTGTGTTAGAATACAACAGGAAAGAGAATGTTCCCAGTCCACTCATCTCGTGGTCGAAGCTCAGGCTGTGCACAATTTCAGGTATCCACTCTTGATGAGAGTTTGCCTTACATTTTTCCACAAAATCCTTTATTCCATCACTGGGCAGATAGAGGTTTTCTCCAATCATTACGCCTTTTTGGCCAGTCCAAGCCGCCATAAAGTCGTAGAAGTCTTCCGAGACATTCTCGCTGTTTAACCCGTCACCGTAGTAGTACAAGTTGGTAATGGCAGTTTCACCAAAAGACGCCGTGCCGCTGGTGAAATCTATTTTTGAAACGAAATTGCCCAAAATGTCAAGCTTTGTGATGGTTCTTCCCTTGAAGATATCAACACCAACGGTAAGGCCCTTTGGCTCATCCGTTTTGCCGTTTGCGCCAATCACAACCTGCGAGATTGTAGAAGTAGTGCTGACATAAAAGGCGCTGTCGCCAAAGTTGGTGATTGTACGGGGAAGCTGTAGGACTCCCGTCAACCCCGTACCGGCAAATGCTTTCTTTCCGATGGTGGTGATTTTATAACCACTATTCTGTTTATCTTGCT
>SFCY01000078.1 GCA_004558865.1 Bacteroidales bacterium | reverse complement strand
CAGGCTTGCATCACAGCAAGAAAAACCATGAAAACAGGCTGGCGCGGTCCCTAACAAAAACTCACCAACTCACAAAACTTACAAACTCACCAACTCACATACTATCCAATCAAATGGCAGACTGCACCCGCCAAGGAGCGGGCCACGCCTTTCAGCTCAAGCTCAAACATCTCGGAGGACACCTTGCCGACTGGCAAGCCCGTCATATTGGAAAGTATGTTCAGCTGCACGTCGTTGGTCTTTCGCAACACGTCAACAATGCGCTGTTGGTCGGGCGTGAGGTCGGGAAACAGCGAGCGCTCGATGCCTTGGCGCTGCGCTCGCTCCAACAAGCTATTGTCCTGCCACCCCATTGACTCTGCGAAATCCATCGCCGAAGTGATGAGCGTGGCTCCATTCTTGCGGATAAGGTTGTTGCAACCCTCACTGTATTGCAATCCCACACTGCCGGGAAAGGCAAACACCTCGCGGTCATAGCTCTGCGCAATGCCACAGGTGATGAGCCCACCGCCATGCGAGGCGCTCTCCACGAGGATTGTGGCATCGCACATTCCCGCCACGATGCGGTTGCGGCGCACAAAGTTCACCTTGTCGGCATTGGTGCGTGTCATATACTCAGTCAGCAGTCCGCCCTGCCCCACCATCTGCCTGGCCGTGTCGCGGTGGCGGGGCGGATAGAGTTCGTCGAGTCCGTGGGCCAGCACGCCGACAGTCTCAAAACCCTGCTCCAGCGCACTGCGGTGGGCCATGATGTCTACTCCGTATGCCAGCCCGCTCACCACGAGGAGCTTGTTGCCGCAATGGCTACGGAAATCGGCCATGAATCGGCGCACCAAGTCCTGGCCATAGACTGTGCAGCGGCGTGTGCCCACGATGCTGACGACACGCATCTGGTTGAGATTGGCCGTACCTTTATAATATAGTACGAGAGGGGCATCCTGGCACTGCGCCAACCGATAAGGGTAGCAGTCGTCGCCCAAGCACAGCACGCTCACGCCATGCCGCTGTGTCCACTCCAACTCTTCCTCGGCACGCCGGATGTGGTCGTCGCAGTCGCGCAGACGCTCAACAAGTTTGTCTGAGGCATCCGGCACAACCTCGCGCACGTCCAAGCGGTGATCCATCAAGGTGGTGGCGGAGCCTGCACGGTCGTACAGCTCGCGGACGCCTGCGAGGTTGAAGTAGCCCACTCGCGTGAGCACCATCATGGAGATGGTCTCCTTCGTGTCGTGGGTCATTGGTTGGTGAGATATTTGCCAAAGGCGCGGTCATACTCGTCGCAGCGAGCGAGCCGCCCGTCGACGAGGCATACCAACGTGGCCTCACAGTGGAAGCAGAGCCTGTTGTCGCTCTCACGGTAGAGGTCGTGTACGAAGATGTAGCGCAGTCCTTGCTTGACCAGCCCCATGCGCGAGACGATGACATCGTCGCAGCGCAGTGGCACCTTGTATTCCAGGTACATCCGGGCCACGACCGAGTCGATGCCCCGTGCGTGCATCTCGGCGAAGCTCAGTCCCTCTTGGCGCATGAAGCGATGGCGCGTGTGCTCGCAATAGTGCAGATAGCGGGCGTTGTTCACAATGCCCTGGATGTCGCACTCATAGTCTCTCACCTCCATCTTGGTGGTGAAGATATAGTCTGTTTTCATCATATCGAGAAAGATTTTCCTTTGAGATATTCGTAACCGATGCGGCAGCGTATGCACTCGCGCTTGTCGCAGTATTCCCTTTTGAGCTGAATCAGGGCCTGACTGTCGCCCGCGTTGTCCACAGTGAGCCCACAGCCCTGCCACATCCTCACGATGCTGTTGTCCTCGGCCTTCAGCGTCTCAAGGAAGTCGAAGGCACGCTGGCATAGGCGGTCGTCGTCCTTGTGCCGGCCGTAGGCGAAGAGCGTCGGCACCACCGTGTTGACGAGGAGCAGGTTGGCAGAGGACGCGGAGAGGCGCTTGCCGCTCTTCGGACCCGGCTCGCCAAACATGTAGTGGGTGCGCCAATAGGGCGTCACCTCGGTCTGCAGCAATCCGACGGCGTCCTTCACCGACTCCTGCTCCACGAGTTCTCCCAGCCCTGTCTGGCGGCGGTAGTAGAGTGTGGCCAACTGGGCGATGCGGATATAGGGGAAGTTTTGCGGCCGCAGCCTCAAGAATCGCCACAGCTTCCAGTCCATGGGATGGAGCTGGAACTTATGTGCCATATATTGGTATTCGTCGCGCAGCCTGTCGAAATATCCTTCCTCGTGGGCCGACTGGCGGTAGCGCTCGGGCAGAATCTCCTCCGAGAGCAGTCCGGCCTGCCCCATGAAGATGGCCTCTATCTGGAAGATGTCGTCGCGATGATGGCCCACCTTGTCAAGCGGAAGATTGAGCGCCCACTGCTCAAAGGCTTCGCTGTTGGTGCCAAAGCCGAAGTTGCGGGCCAGCGTGACGAAGTAGGCTCCCTCCCACGACCCTCCGCACTGGTCCACCCGCCTCACGATGTCGTCGGTCTTGCGCTCCAGCCGCTCCGTCTCCATGGCCGACATCCAGGAATGGAGCATCAGCTTGGAGAGCTGGGGAATGATTCTGTAGCACGGCGGGTAGCTTTCAGTGCGCAGCAGCTCCTCATAGTTGTGGCTCACCTGCTCGGGCACCCGCAACCTGAGCTGGGGCAAGACCACTCCGTTCATGGTGCGAGCCTCAGCGTCGACCTTGCCCACCACATGGAGAATCACGCTGTCATAGTTGGGATCCTTGTCGTGGCCGTGCAGATACCAGTCGCTTGCCTTGTCGTGGATTTCCACATTCCCCACCCACAGCATGCCGTCGATTTTCAGCTTCGCATTGAAGAAGTCGGGGCCTGCGTGGGAATTGTGCAGTCCAGTGTCTATCACCTCCACACTTCGGCCGTCGGTCGTGCAAAGGGGTGCGAGCGGAAACAGCTTATGTTGCCAGCAATAGTGTATGAGTTCTTCCATAGCGCAACAGGTTGTTGGTATTGTAGCAAGCAAAGTTAATAAAATATTCTGAACTATGGTGTGCGAGAAAGAAAAAAATGGAACCAAGCTTCCATAGCGGACAATGAATTGACGGAGACAAAAGAATGTCTCCCCCCGCAGGGCTTGCAGCTTCTGCGGCGGGGACATTATGATGGCTGGCGCATTAGCGACAAGCCCTATCCCGCTGCTTCCTCGATGAGTCTCGTCAGCTCGCCGAAGGTGTTGGCTATGGGCAGCTGGTTATGGTAGTCGCCTCGAATCATCCTGTTGCGCTGCAGATAGTCGAGCAAGTCGATGAGGGGATTCCAGAATCCGTTTACATTATAGATGATGACACGCTTGTTGTGGTAGCCAATGGTGTTTGACGATGCCACGGAGAACACCTCGTCGAGCGTGCCGATGCCCCCTGGCAGCGCCACCATCACGTCGCTCTGGCCCATCATCAGGTCCTTGCGCTGCGAGAGCGAGCCGCAGGGAATGTCCACGTCCACGCTGTCGCTCCGCCTCGACCCGCGTTCCACAATGTCGGGTATCACCCCAATGGCCAATCGCCCGCCTTGGTGCACCGTCTGGCCGATGCACTCCATGAGCCCGCTGTTGGTGCCGCCGAAGATGAGCGTGTGCTTCTTCTCCACGATCCACTGGCCCAACTGGCGGGCAGCGGCGAAATACTCTGCGGCGATATTGTTGTTGGCCGAACAGAAGACACCTATCTTCATGCCTTGAGCAGCTTGCTTGCCATAGCCTTGCCCAGTGCCTCGCAACGGGCAACGACATCGCTGTTGAGACCCTGCTTCATCTCCACGGGATCACCTACAGGCTCAAAGTGGATGGCGCGCTCGTTCCACTCGCCAATCTTCTTCACGGCCTTTCCTGCCCAGCTGTAGGAGCCGAACCATCCCAAGAGGTGGTTCTTGATGTCGCGGTTGGCCACCTCCTGCAGCAGCACGTCCATCTCGTGGTAGAGGCCGGAGTTGTAGGTAGGCGCGCCAACGATGAGTCCGCGGAAGCGGAAGATGTCGCGCAGGATGAACGAATGGTGCCGCGTGGACACGTTGTACATCACGATGTCCTTCACTCCAGCCTGCGAGGCGGCCCTGGCGATGTGCTCGGCCATGCGCTCGGTGTTGCCATACATGGTGCCGTAGCAGATGACAAGTCCCGGCTGGGTCTCGTAGCGCGACATGCGGTCATACATCTCCACCACGCGGGCTATGTGGTCGTGCCACACGGGGCCATGGGTGGAGCAGATATAGTCGAGCCTCAGCGCGCCCAACTTCTTCAGCGCGTTCTGCACGGGCACGCCATACTTGCCCACGATGTTGCTGTAGTAGCGCGTCATCTCCAGCCAGCACCAGTCGGTGTTGATCTCGCTGTCGAGGATGCCGCCGTTAAGTGCCCCGAAGCAGCCGAAGGCATCGCCGCTGAAGAGGATGGCGTCGGTGCTGTCGTAGGTCATCATGGTCTCGGGCCAGTGCACCATAGGAGTGAGGTAGAACTGCAGCTCATGCCGGCCCAGGGAGAGCTTGGAGCCATTCTTCACCTCGAGCATGTTGTCGTCGATATGGTAGAAGCCGTGGAGCATGTCGAAAGTCTTCTTGTTGCCCACCACCTTCACATTGGGATAATACTTGCGCAGCAGTGACAGCGATCCGCTGTGGTCGGGCTCCATGTGGTTGATGACCACATAGTCGATGGGCCTGTCGCCCAGCACCTCACGCAGCCGCTCCAGGAACTGCATGAAGAAGTCCACCTCAACGGTGTCGATGAGGCACACCTTTTCGTCGTCTATCAGATAAGAGTTATAGCTCACCCCTGAAGGCAATGGCCACAAGCCCTCGAAGAGGGCCTTGACGCGGTCGTTGACACCAACGTAATAAACTTTGTTTGTAATCTCAATCATATCGGTCATTGTTGAATTTTCATTTTGTCTCCAAACTCCCGCGACACATAGTTGCCTATTGCCTTGCAGCATTCGAGGGAGAAGAGCTGCGCCGAGGCCACGAGCTGGTCCCACTGGCTCTCGGTGAGCCCACGCTCGATGTCGCCTCGGGTGATGTTGTTCTTCAGCAGCCCATACACGAAGCCCGCGTTGAAGTTGTCGCCCGCGCCGATGGTGCTCTCCGTGTGGGTATGCTCCACGGGATAGCTCTTGGCAAAGCCATTGTCGGAGCGCACTTCCACGGGACCGTCGCCCTGCGTATAGATGAACTTGCGGCAGTAGAAGCTCACCTCGGCATTGTACACCTTGTCGGCAGAGTCCTTCCGATACAGCACATCGAAGTCTTCCTTGCTTCCGCGCACAAAGTCGCTGTAGCCCAAGTTGTCGAGCAGGTTGGGCGTAATCTTCATGATCTCGTCGCGATGGGACGGGCGGAAGTTGACGTCGTAGTAGAGGATGGCTCCGTGCTCGCGGGCATACTCCAAGAAGCCGGCCACCTGCGGACGCACCACAGGATTGACGGAGAAGAAGGAGCCGAAGATCACCACGTCGTCGGGATTGATTTCCGGATAGTTGAACTCCAACTGGTCATGGGGATGGTCCTTATAGAAGATGTAGTCGGCATTGTTCTCCTGGTCGAGGAATGCCAACGAGATGGGCGACTTGCTGTCGGGAAACACGCTCACATTGTCGGCGTTGACACCGTTGGAGCGCAGGAAGTCTATGATCTCTCCGCCCACGCGGTCGTGGCCGGCCTCGCCGATGAAATGGGCGTCGACGCCGCAGCGGCCCAAGGATATGACTGCGTTGAACGCCGAGCCGCCCGGAACGGCGCAGATGGGCTGTCCGTTTTTGAATATAATGTCGAGAACTGTCTCGCCAATGCCTATAACTTTTCTCATCGTAGCTTTATCTTTCAATCCCTGCCCGCCGCCGGAGAAAAAGGGAGCAACGCTGTGTCGCGCGCCGGCACGGGCCACAAGGAGGTTTTCCCTTGCAAAGATACAGCAAATAGGCTGAATAAACAAACACTAAAAGAGATATTTTTGGTTCATCCGAAATTTGGAGCGATAAGAGGCGAACGCCCGACCACCCATGCCCCAGGCACGATGGTTTCTGCCAAGCGCTTTCTTCATGCAGCCGCAACGCATCCCACCCGCTCCCAACTGACGAAATATCAGGTTTCGGTTGGGCTTGTCGCGAATTTGTTGTACCTTTGCAACGGTTTCTCGCCCATTCTCAGCAAGAGCCACAGCCCCACCCCGCCGATGCGCCAATTTCTTGCCAAGCCCCAAGGTCTTCCTCCGAGGCTGTGGCGCGTTTCGCACTCGGCCAACAAGCGAGCCGCCAAGCCGACGGACAAGGAACCGAGAGAAGTAGAATCCAAGACATACCCAACTATGAAATACAATACCGCAACGCTGCCCTGCGGGCTGCGCCTCATCCATATCCCATCATCCTCCCCGGTGGTCTACTGCGGCTACGTTGTCGCAGCCGGCTCCCGCCATGAGTGCAAGGGGGATGAGGGGCTGGCCCATTTCTGCGAACACGTCACCTTCAAAGGCACACAGCGGCGCAAGGCGTGGAACATTCTCAACTCCTTGGAGAGTGTGGGCGGCGACCTCAATGCATTCACCAACAAGGAGGACACCACCTACTATGCGTCGGTGAGCAAGGAGCACGTGGCGCGGGCCGTCGACCTGCTGACCGACATTGTTTTCCACAGTGTGTATCCGCAAAAGGAAATCAACAAGGAGGTGGCTGTCATCTGCGATGAGATTGAGAGCTACAACGACTCGCCCTCAGAGCTAATCTTCGACGAGTTTGAGAACATCCTCTTCCGCAACCATCCGTTGGGCCACAACATCTTGGGCTCGGCCGACCGTGTGCGGAGCTATCGCACGGCCGATGCCTTGCGCTTCACCCAAGAGCACTACTCGGCCCCAAAGACGGTGTTCTTCATCTACGGCGACGTTCCCCTCCAGCGCGTCGAGCGGTTGTTGGAGCGCGCCACCGCCGACCTGCCCACGGCGCAGCCCGACGCGCTGAAGCCCGAGCGCTTCCCCTTGGAGCCGCAGCCGGGTGCCGGCGAGCCGCCCATCGTGGTCAACCGCGACACCCACCAGAGCCACGTCGTCGTGGGTGGCCGGAGCTATGCCGCCAACGACGCCCGGAGGCTGCCGCTCTATGTCCTCAACAACATTCTTGGCGGCCCGGGAATGAACGCCAGGCTCAACCTCAGCCTGCGCGAGCGCCACGGACTGGTCTACACGGTGGAGAGCAGCATGGCCAGCTACAGTGAGACAGGCGTATGGTGTACGTATTTCGGTTGCGACGGAGCCGATGTGGACCGCTGCCTGAAGTTGGTGCGGCGCGAACTCGACCGCTTGGTCGACTCTCCCCTCACCGACCGCCAGCTGCTGGCTGCCAAGCGGCAGATCGTAGGCCAGCTGGCCATCACCTACGACAACCGTGAGACTTTGGCCCTCGACATGGGGCGCGCGTTCCTCCACGGTGGGCTGGAGCGCGACCTCATCCGCTTCCGTGAGCGCTTGGAGGCTGTCACTCCGGCCGACCTCCTTACGGCCGCCCGCGACGTTCTCCGCAAGGACAACCTCACAACGCTGGTCTACGAGTGAGCTTCTTGGGATTGGCTGCCACCTGTCGCAGGCCATCCAAACGCTCGCGCTGCAACGCCCAAAGGCCAGCCGCCCTTCCAAAGGAAACGGCCATTGGCCGGAAACCATCGCCCCGCAGACGGCACCGCCCTGGAAAAGAATCCGCCCGGCATCAAAAAATAGGCCGCATAGCGGGCGCAATGAGAAAAAACTTTGTAACTTTGCAATCAGAATGAAAATAGGCAACATCGACTTTGGACCCAAGCCACTCTTCCTCGCTCCCATGGAAGACGTGACCGACATCGGATTCCGCAAACTCTGCAAACGCTACGGGGCCGCAATGGTCTACACCGAGTTCGTCTCAGCCGACGCCATCGTGCGCAGCATCAAATCTACGCTGAGCAAGATGACGCTCAACGACGACGAGCGGCCTGTGGGCATCCAAATCTATGGCAAGGACGTAGACTCGATGGTGGAGGCGGCAAGGATTGTGGAGCAGTGGCGCCCCGACGTCATCGACCTCAACTTCGGCTGCCCGGTGAAGAAAGTGGCGGGAAAAGGAGCCGGCGCGGGACTGCTGAGAAACGTGCCGCTGATGCTCGACATCGCACGGAATGTGGTGGAGGCGGTCAAGGTGCCTGTGACGGCCAAGACGCGATTGGGATGGGACAAGGAACACCTCATCATCCCCGAATTGGCAGAGCAGCTGCAGGACTGCGGCATTCAGGCACTGACCATCCACGGACGCACCCGATCGCAGATGTATACGGGCGTGGCCGACTGGACGCTCATCGGAGAGGTGAGGCACAACCCCAGGATACACATCCCCATCATTGGCAATGGCGACATCACATCGCCCGAAGAGGCCGAGGAAGCTTTCAGCCGATATGGCGTCGACGCGGTGATGATAGGCAGGGCTACGTTTGGCAGACCCTGGCTCTTCAAGGAGATTAGCGACCACATGCACCCGGAATCCGCCGGCGAGCCGCTCACCATAGACGATAAAATCGACATTTTGGAGGAGCAGCTGCGCATCAACGTGGAGCGCATCGACGAATACCGGGGCATCCTCCACACGCGGCGCCACTTGGCGGCAAGCCCCATCTTCAAGGGAATACCCGACTTCCGCCAGACACGCATCGCCATGCTCCGCGCCAACACGGTGGAAGAGCTGACGGCCATCTTGGAACAGTGCCGCCTCAGGCTCAAGGAAGAGGCTCCGAGGGATTAGGCTCTGTGCGGCATAGAATGAGAACTTATCGACAACAATAAGCAATGGCAGACGATTTCGATATAAGAGACGAACAGCAAGGCTCGGCCGAGAAGGAGTTTGAGAACGCCCTCCGACCGCTCCGTTTTGACGATTTCAACGGTCAAAAGAAGGTGGTTGACAACCTCCAGGTGTTTGTGGAGGCTGCCAAATACCGGCATGAGCCTCTCGACCACACGCTGCTCTATGGTCCTCCGGGACTCGGCAAGACCACCCTGAGCAACATCATCGCCAACGAGTTGGGCGTGAACATCAAGATCACGAGCGGCCCCGTGCTCGACAAGCCGGGCGACCTGGCGGGCATCCTCACGTCGTTGGAGCCCAATGATGTCCTTTTCATCGACGAGATACACCGTCTCTCATCTGTGGTGGAGGAATACCTCTACTCGGCCATGGAAGACTACCGCATCGACATTATGATAGACAAAGGCCCCTCGGCGCGATCCATACAGATCGACTTGAATCCCTTCACCCTCATTGGGGCCACCACACGCTCGGGGATGCTCACGGCACCACTCCGCGCCAGGTTCGGAATCAACATGCACTTGGAGTATTACGACCCCGAGACGCTGCAGAGAATCATCCGCCGCTCGGCCAAACTCCTCAAGGTGCCCATCAGCGACGACGCGGCTGCCGAGATTGCGCGCCGCAGTCGTGGCACGCCACGAATCGCCAACGGACTGCTGCGCCGTGTGCGCGACTTCGCCCAGGTGAAGGGCGACGGCAGCATCAACCACGCCATAGCCAAGATGGCCCTCAAGGCCCTCAACATCGACGAGTACGGACTCGATGAAATCGACAATAAGATTCTGCTCACCATCATCGACAAGTTTCGCGGTGGCCCCGTGGGACTTAGCACCATCGCCACGGCCATAGGCGAGGATGCGGGCACGGTGGAGGATGTCTACGAACCCTTCCTCATCATGGAGGGCTTCGTCAAGCGCACCCCACGCGGACGCATGGTCACCAAGCTCGCCTACGACCACTTGGGCCGCAACCCCTACAGCGGCAGCATCATGGAGCCATCATTCTTCTAAACCGACAAAAATATGAAAACAGGCCTTTTCACCGGAACTTTCGACCCCTTCACCATCGGCCACAAGGACATAGCCGACCGGGCTTTGAGGCTCTTCGACACCCTGGTCATCGCCGTGGCGGAGAGCAAGCTGAAGCATACGGGCCGCACATTGGAGCAACGCCTATCGGCCATCCGACAACTCTACATGGGCAACAGCCACGTGAGGGTAGTGGCCTACGACGACCTCACCATCGACTTGGCCAAGCGGGAAAAGGCGGACTTCATCGTCAGGGGAGTGCGCTCGGTGAGGGACTACGAGTATGAGATGGTGCAGGCCGACTTCAACCGCCATTTCGGCGGAGTCGAGACCCTCTTCCTGCCGGCCAGCCCCAACTTGGCCATGGTGAGCAGCACGATGGTGCGTGAGTTGGAACACTTCGGCAAGGACACCTCCGCCTTTCTCCCACAAGCCGGGAATGGCGATGAAACCGCGGTTTTTAACGACAGCAAACTAAAATAAGCAGCAAGAAATGATCAGTTATCAGTCAGACGGCGTTCCCATGCCCAACATCAAGCACCGCGAAACGACAACCTGGATTCGCAAGGTGGCGGCCCACCATGGCCGCCGCGTGGGTTCCATCGGCTATATGTTCGTGAGCGACGAGAAGATTTTAGAGGTCAACAAGCAGTATCTTGGCCACGACTACTACACCGACATCATCACATTCGACGATGACGAGGGCGACATCATCAACGGCGACATCGTGATTTCGCTCGACACCGTGCGCAGCAACGCCGAACAGTATGGCAAATCCTACGACGACGAGCTGCACCGTGTCATCATCCACGGCATCCTCCACCTCTGCGGCATCAACGACAAAGGTCCCGGCGAGCGCGAAATCATGGAGAAGAACGAGGATGAAGCCTTGGCCATGAGATAGCCATACATTATATAATAAGGAAGGAAGCCCCCAAGGGCTTCCTTTTTTTTTGATACCAATCCACATCCTCAAGACCCACCCCCAACCCAAAGACCCACCCCCAACTACACGCTGTCTTTTTTTAAATATGGTTGACACCTCAAAAAGAAAAGATGGAAAAGAAAAAAGAGAGGCTCCAATCCCTATTGGATCGCAGTAAGTTAGAG
>SFCY01000077.1 GCA_004558865.1 Bacteroidales bacterium | reverse complement strand
AAAGTGGAGTTGTCGTTTCGGTCGTCTTCTGCATCTATCGGTCTCAAAACGTCAAGTCTCATCGGTCGTGTAGCCCGCTACACTCCCTCTTCAACTTACATTTTGAGTCCCGATAGCTTGCAGAACCTTTTCGATAAGCCAAATGAGCAGAGCCAAGCTTGCTTGGACTCTGCCATGGCGAGAAAAGGTGGGCACTAGGCCCAATACGACTCGACCTAATTTATAGAACCAGCCTTAAAGAGAAAAGATAAGCTTGTTGCAATCGTTTTTCAAGCCAACAGAACACACAGGCGCGGCGCCCCCCAACCTCATTTTCAGTCCAAGGCGGCCGTCATCTGTTCCACCCGCTGGCGCATACCCTCGATGTCAAGCACTCCAAAGGCGAAGCCCTTGCGCGTCAGCTCCACGGGCAATCGGTCGTCGTATTTGTCGAAGATGGGCTTCTCGTTGGGATAGAGCAGTGAGAGTGGGTCGATGGGCTTCCCTATCTCCTCGCGCATCACCTCGGCCAACCGCAGTGGACTCACCTGCAACGTGAACTGCATCCAGAACGGACGGTTGGAGTCGAAGCCCTTCAGCCCCACACGCGGCCCCACCTTGATGCGCAAGAAACGCTCCAAGGCCAAGAAGGCATAGCTGCCCAACCAGGGGAAGAGCGCATACATGCTGCCCCCCAACGGCAGCAGCCACCTCGCGCCCAGTCCGGAGTGGAGGGCGGCAGCCTGTGCCTGCCCCAACCGCTGGCGGGCGTGGGGCAGAAGATAAGGATAGTCGTGGGCAGAGTCTCTGAGTCGTGGATTGGGGTCGGCCCCGACAGAGGGGAGCGTCTTTTGGTTGGCCGCGGCATCAGTCTCGAAGCCCTCAAGGAGAAGACGACGCATCCGCTCAAGGATATGGGTATGGATGTCGCCCGGCTCATCGCCAAAATAGGCTGGCACGATGCCCTTCACGGGATGGCAATAGACAACGTGGCGCTTGACATCCACCTCCTCCACCACCCACACATGGCCAGCAATGGCTATCTTGTCGTTCACGGGAGGCGGCTTGACGATAGTGCCCAACTCCTGCGACTCGCAGCGCACGCTGTATTCCTCGTTCTCCTGAAACACGGCATAGAACTTGAAATTGTTCACTTCGCGCTCTCCGGCGATGCCCACGATGAGACCGCCACGCTCCGTCTGCTCTATGTGGTCTGTCTTGAGCAGATGGCGCAGCAGCACGCGGAAGTCATCCTGCGTGATGTTGCGGAAATAGTTGAGTGTCAGCACCCGCGAGGCCAGCTCGGCGGGTGTCATCTCGCCCTGCGAGGCCAGCGTGGCCATGGTCTGGTGATAGAGCAGACTGTAGGGCAAGCGGCCTGTGCGGGGCGGCTCAACCCACTTCTCCTCCAAATAGAGCTGCACGAGGGCGATGGCCTGAAGAAGCTTCCATGGAATGGTCTCGGGCAGGAGCGCGCGAGGCTCGGCGGGGTCCTCGCGGATGACGAACCACATTTCGGAGGGTTCGCTGCGACGCCCCGTGCGCCCCATGCGCTGCAAGAAGGAGGACACCGTGTAGGGAGCGTCGATTTGGAAGGCGCGCTCCAAGCGGCCGATGTCTATGCCAAGCTCAAGCGTCGACGTGGTGCAGACCGTGACGAGACTTCCCTCCTCCTTCACTATCTGCTCCGCACTCTCGCGATAGGAGGTGGAGAGATTGCCGTGGTGGATGAGGAAGCGGTCGGGCTCGTGGGCGGCCTCACAATATTGGCGGAGTGTGGAGGTGACGGCCTCGCACTCCTCGCGCGAGTTGGAGAACACGAGGCACTTGTGGCCTCGGGTGTTGTTGAAGATGTAGCGCAGCGCAGGGTCGGCAAGAGCCAAGGGATCCTCTTCGGCAGCCTTGGCGGCAAGTTCCTGCGCCTCCTCGGCCTCACGGCTGCCTCCCGTGTGGTAATGGTCGGGCTGGATGGTGAAGAAATGCTCCATGGACAACCGCCATTTTGCCCCAGTCGACTTCACGCGGGGAATGACCGTGCCGCGATGGGTTCCGGCGGCGAGATAGCGGGCCACCACATCTGGCTCGCCAATGGTGGCCGACAGACCGATACGGCGAGGATTGACACCTGCTGTGCGGCAGAGACGCTCGATGAGGCACAACGTCTGGCCGCCCCGGTCGCCCCGGAGGAAGGAATGGATCTCGTCGATGACGATGAAGCGAAGGTCGCCGAAGAGGTGGGGAATCTCTGCATGGCGATGGAGGAGCATGGCCTCAAGGCTCTCGGGCGTGATCTGCAGGATGCCGCAGGGATGCTTCAGGAGTTTCTTCTTCCGCGACTGCGACACGTCGCCATGCCAGTGCCACACCGCGACACCACTCTCCTCGCAGATGTCGTTGAGCCGCACGAACTGGTCGTTGATGAGTGCCTTGAGGGGTGCGATATACAGACAGCCCACCGACGTGGGCGGATCCTCCTGCATCAGCGTGATGATGGGGAAGAAGGCTGCCTCCGTCTTGCCCGAAGCCGTAGACGCAGAGAGCAGGAGGTTGGCGTCGGTATTGAACAGCGCGTCTCCCGCCGCGGCCTGTATGCCTCGCAGCGATGTCCATCCATTCTGATAGATATACTGCTGGATGAGAGGAGAATATCGGGAGAATACGTTCATTTGCGTTGAGAGTTGGAGAGTGTTGGTAGTCAGAAGTTGGCGGAGGCCAATTATGCATTATTAAAGGGTGAACTCCGCAAACTGGCTGTCCACATTGTTGTCGGCCTGCTCACTGAGTTCCGGCTTGGCATAGCTGAAGGCGTTCGACTGCAGGAGCTGCCGGATGTCGGTCTGCGGATTCTGATAGAGGATGTCGAGCAGTTCGATGAAGTCGCGTATCACCTCACGGGGCGTGATGTGCTCGTCGGCGCCAATGCGGCCATACTCTATCTTGATGAAATCGGCCAGGTCGGCGTCGCTGATGGCGCGCTGGTAGCCATAGAGTCCCGCGTGGATGTCGGCAAGCTTCTCCGTGAGCACCACCATCTCCTCGGGCGTGAGGGGCTGCAGGCGCAGCACCGGCCCCATGAGGTCCTGCGCTCCCTGCTGGGCGAACTTGCCCTCCTGCAGGCGGGAGCGCAGCGCCTCATAGCTGTAGACGCCGCGGTGACGGTCCTCCACACATTGCGGGGTGCCGCTCATCACCATTCCGATATATTGCGCCTTGCCCTGCAGGGCGTCGTTGTACATGGTGAGCATCTTCTCGTAGTTGTATTGGCGGGAGATGCTGTTGGGTATCTTGTAGATGTTGACAAGCTCGTCGACAAACACCATCAGCCCCTGATAGCCCGCCTGGCGGAAGAAGAAGGCCAAAAGCTTGAGATAGTCATACCAGTCGTCGTCGGAGACGACCACGGTCACGCCCAATTCCTGGCGCGCCTCCCGCTTGGTGGCATATTCTCCCCTGAACCATTTCAGCACCTTTCCCTTGAGTTCATCGTCGCCCTCCGTGAATGCCCTATAATATAAGGTAAGGAGCCTGGCAAAGTCGAAGCCGTGGACCAAGTCCTGCATGGAGCGGACCACAGCCATGATCCGCCGCTCCACAGCGGCCTCAAACTCCGCGCTGTCCATGTCCAACCCCGTCGCGGCGGCGGTGTCGGTCTGCACGTTGCTTATCCAGCGGTCCAGCACCAAAGCGAGCGCACCGCCCTCGGGCTTCGACTTCACGCTGAGGTTGCGCAGCAACTCGCGATAGGTGGCGAGTCCCTGGCCCTGGGCGCCCTGAAGCCGCCGCTCGGGCGACAGGTCGGTGTCGGCCACCACGAAATTGCGGTCCATCACATGGTTGCGGATGGTTTGGAGCAGAAACGACTTTCCGCTGCCATAGCGTCCCACTACGAAGCGGAACGAGGCTCCCCCCTCCCCCACTATGTCCACATCGTGGAGCAGCGCCTCAATCTCCTTGCGGCGCCCCCACAGCGATGTAGGGCAGTCCGATGCGCGGCACAACGCCGCCTTTGAGCGAATTGACAATGGTCTGGGCTATTCGTCTTGGTATCTTGTTCATGTCTTGATTTCGTTTGCTATGTCTTCTTTATAATCTTCAATCACGACGGGACCCTCGTCGCTGTCTTCCATCACCACATCCCCTATCCACTCCATGGCCTTGCTGTTGATGCCGTCGACCATCACCCCAAGGGGAATGTGGTGGCTGCGCAGAAACTCCGGCCAGTCGCCGCCCCGCAACAGGAGTCTGAGGAAGTCCGCCTCCTCGGGCGAGAACACCGCTCCACCAGGCTGCGGCTCCTGCCCGGCCGATGGCGGAGGGGCTGTGGGTTGGGGCGAAGGGGCTGCCGGCTGGGGTGAGCCATCCGTCCTCTCCTCGTCGGTCAACAAGGCGTCGCGCACCACCTCGGCGTCATCGCGTATGCGGTCGAGCTTCGACAGGTCAACCGTCACCCGGGGCCGCCTCTTTTTGGCCTCATCCTGCATCCACTCGCCGACGGTCTGCTGTATGGTAGCCTCAACCTCGCGTTCTATGGGGCTGCGCAACAATTTCTGCCTCAACTTGAGCGCGAGCCGCAGCCGACGGTCGGTCTCACGGAGGATGCTGCCAATGGGGCCGCCGCGATGGGAGAAGAGCGGGGAGAACGCGCTTGTCGACCAAAGTCCACCCCGGCATACAAACTTGCGGCGGAAACTCACCACCACCTCCTGCTGGCGCACGGGCTGGGGATCGTAGAACACGGCCGAGGCGAACATCGGGTGAGAGACTTTCTTCTTCAGCCCCATGCAGAGCGTTTCAAAGCGATGGTGGGTGCGCGCCTCATACAGCGGAGCCACAGCCCGAACCACCCGCGGCACCACGGCCTCAACCACATCGGGGCGCTTCTTGTAGAGCGCACCCGTCTTGATGGAATAGTTGGACAGCGAGACCACAGTCTGGAACAGGAGCTCATCGGCCACCGTGTCGCGGTTGGCCAGCACCAAAGCTTTGGAGTCCACCTCCTGCTCGGCGGCGAAATAGCGGGCGACATGCTCCGTGAGGTTGTTGTAGACCACAAAGTCGCGTATCCACAGGGGCAGATAGCGATTGATGGCCGGCTCGGAGCTGCCATAGTTGTCGCTCACCTCCTGCAGCAGTTGGAGTGCCTCCTCCGTATCCTTGCAACCTATCTTCATCAACAACTCATAGATGTAGACAAACAGATAGGACAACGGCACGGCGGGTGTCTTGCCCTGGCGGAGCATGAGGCGTATGGAGAAATAGCTTCTCAGCTGCTCCACGGTCATATCACGATAGGTGGGGTAATAAGCGTGGAAAGGCACAATGTCGGCATGGTCCTCGTAGTCGGCCATCATCTTTGCTTGATAATAGAAGGCGCGGTTGCGGGTGATGGTCCAGTCCTCATGCAATATCTTGTCGTAGAGTTGCAGGATGCGCGCAGGGGTTCCTGCGACAATGCCGCGCAGGGAGTTGCCGCCATACAGCGGGGCGTCTGCAGGCAACGCAGACTCCTCGGGCGGCACATAATCCCAACTGCCCCCACCCGTGCTGCCAGTGAAGTCGTCGGCATCGGGGAACAGAGGCTCGTCGTCGTAGGATTTGTATAGGTTGCTGCTCATTCTGAAACGTTTGAAGTACAAAGATAGCTGTTTTTTGGGAAATAACAACCTGGAGGGTTATTTATTTTGGCGGAGGTTCCTCCAATTGTACATTCCATATCGCATGCAAGCGGACGGACGCAAGACATAGGGGCTCTGATTGCCAGCCGAGGATGATGTTTGGAACCGGCCCAGATTTGTTTCGTCCACGGGAATTTCTTACCTTTGCAATCAGACAACAAACAAGAGATATGAAACAGCAGACACTTATCAACCATCGTACCTGCACAGTATACCAAAGCGATGAACAGCCGCGCACGCTCCTGATTCAACCCGTCGACGGCCACGACCTCGAGGAACTCGACACCGAGCTGGAGTGGATTGCCGGCCACACCACGATTCCCTTCCGCCTCATAGCCATACACATCAACCGATGGTTTGACGAACTCGCCCCTTGGCCGGCTCCGCCTGTGTTCGGAAAGACACCTTTTGGCAATGGCGCGCCAGCCACCCTCGACACCATCCAAGCTATTGCCAGTGAGGAGATGCAACGGATGGCGATGGCCGGCAAGCCCCACGCCAGCATGGTTCTCGGCGGCTACTCGCTCGCCGGGCTCTTCGCTTTGTGGGCCGGATATCAGCCGCGGCAGTCATTCGACGCAATAGTGGCGGCCTCGCCCTCCGTGTGGTACCAGGGCTGGCTCGACTACGCCGCCGCACACGAACCGACAGCCAACGCTTTCTACCTCAGTCTTGGCGACCGAGAGGAACATTCGCGCACGCCCCTCCTCACCACCATCGGCACGGCTATCCGCCGCCAGCAGCGGCTCTTGGACGAGGCTGGAGCAAAGAACATCCTCGAATGGAACGCCGGCAACCACTTCCAAGACAATGGCCTGCGCACGGCCAAGGGCTTTGTGTGGGCCATGGAGGCCGCAGCTTGCCGGTCTGGCCACGCTGGATAAACGGCTTTTGGTTTGCCGTAGGAGGTTCAGCGTCCCGCTGAACAGCTTCCAACAGGTTGAACTCCATCCTTGTGGGCAAGGACACGGTTCAGCGTCCCCGCTGAACAGCTGCCAACAGGTTAGCGTATATGGTGCGGCGGGACGCCGCACCTCCTAAGATAGCCTTAAAACCTGGCATTAAATGGAACTCTTGTCCTGCAGGTTTCCACGAAAACTATCGGTGAGCCGTGGCAGCTGCCACGATATATCGAGGCTACTGGCACGAAGAATCGTGACAATTGGCACGAAAGACCGTGACAATCGCCTCGAATGATGGACAAGCGACAGAGGCAAGGCAGATGGGAGACCACTGCCACTCACCACAGCAGGAAGAAACACACAAGGAGGTTGGCATAAGAAAGACAAGGAATGGAAACCGGATTTGGAGGAATCGCAGCCACATTTGGAAGTGGAGGCAAAAAAAATCGAACCAGGACGAAGACTCTCGCGGAAAATTAGTAATTTTACACGCATAAACAACAAGGATGAAAGATTTTGCTGCTATAGATTTCGAGACAGCCAACTTTGAGCGCACAAGCGTATGCTCGGTTGGCGTGGTGGTGGTTCGTGGAGGAAAGATGGTGGACTCGTTTTACTCGCTCATCCATCCCGAGCCCAACTACTACAACTACAGATGCTCCTGCGTCAATGGCTTGTGCAGGGAAGACACTGAGGACGCTCCCGTCTTCCCCGAAGTGTGGCGACAGATAGAGCCCATGATAGAAGGGCTTCCGCTTGTGGCCCACAACAAGGCGTTCGACGAGAACTGCCTCAAGGCGGTGTTCCGCATGTACCAGATGGACTACCCCGACTATCCCTTCTATTGCACCCTCATCCGCTCTAAGCAACTATGGCCATTCGGTCGCCACAACCTCGACGTCATCGCCGAGCGTTGCGGCTACGACTTGAAGAACCACCACCATGCCCTCGCCGATGCCGAGGCGTGCGCCGCCATAGCCCTGAAGATATTATAGGCTGGTTCTATAAATTAGGCTGATAGAATAATCGATAAATGCAGTTGTCGTTTCGGTCGTCTTCTGCATCTATCGATCTCAAAACGTTAAGTCTCATCGGTCGTGTAGCCCGCTACACTCCCTCTTCAACTTACGTTTTGAATCCCGATATCTTGTAGAACCTTTTCGATAAGCCAAATGAGCAGAGCCAAGCTCGCTTGGACTCTGCCATGGCGAGAAAAGGTGGGCACTGGGCCAATACGACTCGACCTAATTTATAAAACCAGCCTATAATCAGAGCTTTTTTGCACACATCCGTAAAATGAGCCTAACATACACACCACAACGGTAGCAATGGCAATGGTTCGTGTAACCGTGTTATGTTTCATATTGCTATCTGTTATCTATTTGAACACCGTATTATCAGTGCTTTATCAATTAATCGACTGTGTGTCAACAAGAAAGGAGAGCTTTTCAGCTCTCCCTTTTTGTGACCCGCATGGGGCTCGAACCCATGACCCTAACATTAAAAGTGTTATGCTCTACCAACTGAGCTAGCGGGTCTACACCATTGTTACGATAAGCGAGTGCAAAAGTAACCATTATTATTGAAACAGCCAAATTTTTCTGCGTTTTTTTGCTTCGCGCAAGAGCAAGGGTGCGAAATGCGCCACAGAATCCGCCCTGCAGACCATTGCTTCTCCTGTTGGTAAAGCTTTGGTAAAAGAAAAGGAGGCAAGCACTTTTTGCGCGTGCCTGCCTCCCTTACGAATCGTGGCGATAAGGAGTCTCACCGTCTTCAGTCTCCCCATTGCCGGATCTCGGGGTCTTCGAGATTCTCTTCGAAGATGCCACCTTTGGAAAGATGGTCGTCATGCCCCTTATCGTCATTTTTGCTTGGAGGATTGGATCCAGCCATAATGCTTTCATCCCATCCTATTTCCTTCAACTTGATTTGAGGTGTGAAATATACTTTTTTCATCTTATTATGATTTTCTTACCTTTGCGGATATAAACTCCTCTCGGCAGTTTCAAGACATCCTGCCCCACGTAGCGGCCAGACAAGTCGTAGATGCCGACAGGTTCCTCTTCCATCTCAAGACTGTTGAGACCTGTGGGCGTGGAGCCGTCTATCGGATAGAAGGAAGCCAACTTCGACGCGATGGAGGTCGGCAGAAGAACGTAGCCCTTGTGGGCGGGATTGACCATCCGCGTACCATCCTCGTTGTCGTAGTAGAAGCCAAGAGAATTGAGATCATGCTGCTTGTTGAAGGTCAGCTTGTAATACTTTCCTTCGCCAGAGAATACCGTGTCGTTTACGCTGCCCTTCATATAGTTGTCTGTGGGTGCAGTGGCATCGTCGCCTCCATACACGAACATATAGTCGCCCGGCGCAGCCTTGATCATAACGCCCGTGTTGGCAGGAATTGGAAGTCAGCCGACGGAAATCCGCCGGCTGACTGTGGGTTGAGGCTGTTGTTTTCTAATGTTCTTCGCTTGGACTCGAAGTTCCCTGGTCGGCTTGCTGACCGATGGTGACACTTGTCTTTTCCTTGGTGACATAGCGTTGCCAGTAGGCCATGATGAGCGTGGTGAGGGGCAGCGCGATGATGAGGCCGATGAAGCCAAGCAGAGCGCCCCACACCGACAAGGAGAGCAAGAGTATGGCGGGGTTGAGTCCCATGGCCTTGCCCATGATTTTTGGGGTGACTATCATATCGGTGATGACCTGCACGATGCAGAATATGCCGATGACCAACCCAAAGACGAGCAGGAAGCTCTGGCCGGTGCTGGCCGCCTTGAGCATGGCCAAGAAGGCGCAGGGGATGAGGGCGAAAGTGTGGAGATAAGGCACAAGGTCGAGGATCCCGATGAGGATGCCCATGCCGATGGCCATGGGGAAATCGATGATGGAGAATCCGATGCAGAACATGATGCCCATGCAAAGGGCCACAAGCCCCTGTCCGCGGATGTAGTTGTTGAGCTCTCGGGCCACGTCCTTGCTCAGGTCGCGCCAGAAGGGGCGGTTCTTCACGGGGAATATCCTTATCCAGTTGTCTGTGAGATATTCATAGTCGAGCAGGATGAAGAACATATATAATAAGGTAATCATCGACGCCACAATGCTGATGACCACATTGGCAGTCTGCCCGAGGAAGCTGAACACCTTGGGCATGGCGGTCTTCATGGCATCGGTGAAGTCCTTGCTCTCAAAGAATCTCTTTATGGCCGTCTGGTTCTCCGTCACCCAGTCGCGGATCACGCCCTGGATGCTGTTGTGGGTCTGGCTGTGCACCCAATGGGTCAGGATGTCGGAGAGCGTGGAGATTTGCTCTATCATGGGCGGCACGATGAGATATATCACAGCCCCAAGCACGGCGAAGACCACTACCAAAGTGATGATGATGGCCAAGGCCCTCACCCTGACGTGGAGCTTGTCTTCCACGAACTTCACTATCGGGTAGAGCAAGTAGGCCAAGAACCAAGCGATGAAAAACGGCAGCAGCACACTGCTGAGGTAGTTGACCACATACAGCACGGCCAGCACCAGCACGGCCACGCCCGCCCAGCGAATGAACTTGTCGAAGGTAATCTCTTTTCTATCAGTCATAATCCTTATTTATCTTTGGCCAGCGCGCGTTCCTGTTCCAGGGCTTTCTGGTAGCAGTCGCGGCAGAGCGGTTCATATTCCATTTTCTCGCCCAACATCACCCGGCGGCTGTCTCTCACGAGACGGTGGCTGACGTAGGCCAGCGCACCACACCTCACGCAGATGGCGTGCACCTTGGTCACCTCGTCAGCCACGGCGAGCAGTCCTGGCATTGGCCCAAATGGACGACCCTGGAAGTCCATGTCCAAGCCGGCCACTATCACACGCACGCCCGAGTTGGCCAGCTGGTTGCACACATCCACCAAGCCGTTGTCGAAGAACTGCGCCTCGTCGATGCCCACCACGTCGATGTCGGCTCCCAAGAGCAGGATGGCAGACGAGGAGTCAATGGGTGTAGACTGGATGGAGTTCTGGTCGTGGCTCACGACATCCTCGTCGGAATAGCGGGTGTCGATGGCGGGTTTGAAGATTTCCACCCGCTGACGCGCGAACTTGGCCCGCTTGAGCCGACGGATGAGTTCCTCGGTCTTGCCTGAGAACATGCTTCCGCAAATCACTTCTATTCTGCCTTGGCGATGCTTCTCGCCTTCTAAATTTTCCATCATACGCTGCAAAGTTAGTGCAAATCGAGCGAAGAACAAAATAAGCTCGCTTATTTTTTCTTCCGAGATGCAGCCTAACTTATCCAAAGTTAGTGCAAATCGAGCGAAGAACAAAATAAGCTCACTTATTTTTTCTTCCGAGATGCAGCCTAACTTATCTAAAGTTAGTGCAAATCGAGCGAAGAACAAAATAAGCTGCTTATTTTTTCGGGGAATATCAGTCAAGGACCCTCCCCCACCCCCTCCCTACTTTATCTTTGCAGTGTGAATATTTTAAAGGTTTATGCCTTTAGTTTCATGGTTAATTTTTACCTTTGTTGTTGTAAGGAAAAGTTGA
>SFCY01000076.1 GCA_004558865.1 Bacteroidales bacterium | reverse complement strand
AAAGGATGGTTCTATAAATTAGGCTGATAGAATAATCGATAAAGTGGAGTTGTCGTTTCGGTCGTCTTCTGCATCTATCGGTCTCAAAACATCAAGTTTCATCGGTCGTGTAGCCCGCTACACTCCCTCTTCAACTTACGTTTTGAATCCCGGTATCTTGCAGAACCTTTTCGATAAGCCAAATGAACAGAGCCAAGCTTGCTTGGACTCTGCCATGGCGAGAAAAGGTGGGCACTGGGCCAATACGACTCGACCTAATTTATAGAACCAGACTTAACGCCAGCCAAATGGATTCCGCATTCGTTGACATCGTGGGGAACCTATATCCATGAACGGTTTTGTTTGGGCAGGAGTTGGACCTCAGCCAAAGATGAAGTTCACCACGAAGAGGATGCTCAGAATGATGAGGGTGGCGTTGAGTTGTCTCCACTGGTTGGTGCAGCCCTTGATGATGACAAAGCTCAGGATGCCCAGGCAGATTCCGTCGGCTATGCTGTAGCACAGCACCATCGTTATCATGGTGATGAAGGCAGGGAACGACTCACTCACGTCGCTGAGGTCTATCTTCTTCACTGAATCTATCATCAACACTCCCACCAAGACCAATGCGCCGCTCGTGGCCGCACTCGGAATGAGCAGGAAGAGGGGCGAGAGGAAAAGCGAGAAGAGGAACAGCACGCCCACCGTGAGGGCCGTCATGCCCGAACGCCCACCCTCGGCGATGCCCGACGCGCTCTCCACGTAGGTGGTGATGGTGGACGAACCCAGCAAGGAACCAATGGTGGTGCCGATGGCATCGCTCATCATGGCCTCCTTCACATGGGGAATGGTTCCGTCCTTGTTCACGATGCCCGTCTTGTAAGAGAGGCCTACGATGGTGCCGATGGTGTCGAAGATGTTGACGATGAGCAGGGAGAACAAAACCAATAACGTCTTGATGGTGAAGAAGCCGTTGAAGTCGAAGTGGCAGAACACCGGGCTGAGGCTCTGGGGCAGCGCCACCGGCAACCAACCTTGCGGAATCTGGGTCACTCCCATGGGAATGCCCACGATGGTGGCGAGGATGATGGCAAAGAACAGTGCTCCTTTGATACCGCGCGCCATCATCACTCCGCTGGCAAGAATGGCGATGATGCCCAAGATGCTGGTCGGCGTGAAGGCTCCCAAACCGATGAAGGTGGACTCCTTGGCCACGATGATGTCGGCGTTCTTCAGTCCGATGAAGGCGATGAACATGCCGATGCCCGCCGAAATGGCAAACCGCATGTTCTTGGGTATGCTTTCCAAGATGAGCTCACGGATGTTGAAAAAGGTGATGAGGATAAACACAACGCCTTCAATGAGCATGATGGCCAGCGACTGCTCCCAGGTGTAGCCCATGGCCTGACACATTGTGAAGGCGAAAAACGCGTTGAGTCCCATGCTGGGAGCCTGTGCGAATGGCAGCTTGGCCATGAAGGCTAGCAGCAGTGTGGCGATGGCTGCTGCCAAGGCCGTAGCCGTGAACAACGCGCCCTTGTCCATGCCTGTGGTGGAGAGAATGGCGGGGTTGACGGCGAGAATGTAGCTCATGGTGAGGAAGGTGGTGCTTCCTGCCACAATTTCTGTACGCACCCGCATCTTGGAGGCGTCAAATCCCAATACCTTTTCTAATAACTGATACATATCGTAGCTTTCTTTTGAATGCAGCTGCAAAGTTACCAAAAAAACATTAATGCCCGCAATTTAGAGCCAATCTTTGTTCATTGAACCACACGGAAGCGGCCCTGAAGTCTCCAATGCTGATGGAGGCTTCAGGGCCGTTTGCGTAGACGGGAAAGTCAGGCTATTTCTTCTCTTCCTCTTCGAGGTTCTTGAGAATCTTCCTGATCTCAGAAGGCTGCAGGCGGCCATAGACTTTCTTGCCGATGACCACCACGGGAGCCAGGCCGCATGCACCGACGCAGCGGAGACAGTCGAGCGAGAACAGTCCGTCGGCCGTGGTCTCGCCCACCTCGATGCCCAAAATGCGCTTGAACTCATCGAGCAGCTTCTCGGCTCCGCGCACGTAGCATGCCGTACCCAAGCACACGGAAATGGGATACTTGCCTTTGGGGCTCATCGAGAAGAAGGCATAGAAGCTCACCACGCCGTAGACCCGCTGGGCAGGAATCTGGAGATGGCTGGCGATGAGCCTTTGGGCCTGGAGGGGCAGATAGCCCAAGTGTGACTGTGTGTCCTTGAGGATGTTGATGAGTTCGCCCTCCTTGTTGTCGTATTCGTTGCAGATGGCCTCTATCTGGGCCACGGCACTGCAGGATAACTTGTCTGTGTTCATCATCTTTTTATCGTTTTGTCCGTGTAGTGGGTGTGGAGCAGCTGATGGGCCAAGGGGCCGAGCGGCTTGCCCAAATACTCCTCATAGAGCTGCTGGATGTAGGGGTTCTGGTGCGACTTGCGGATGGTCTTCTTGAGGTCGCCCTCGTAGAAGGCACGCTGACGAAGACGGAGAATGTTGATGTCGCCATGGTGGAAGGGCTGGCCGCCACCGCCAAGGCAACCGCCTGGGCACGCCATCACCTCGATGATGTGGTAGGGACTCTTGCCGGCGCGCACCTCGTTGAAGAGCTTGCGGGCGTTGCCCAACGTGTGGGCTACAGCCACCCGCACGTCGACATTGCCCATTCTCACGGTTGCCGACTTGATGCCTTCCATGCCGCGCACGCCCTTGTAGTCGATGTGGTCGATGTTGGTGCCGGTATACCAGTCGGCGGCAGTTCGAAGCGCCGCCTCCATCACACCGCCCGTTGTGCCAAAGATGAGGCCTGCCCCAGTGCTGGCTCCCAAGGGCTGGTCGAAATCACCGTCGGGAAGAGCGTCGAAGTTGGTGCCCGACTCGCGGATGAGCTTGCCCAATTCGCGGGTGGTGAGCACGTAGTCCACGTCGCGGTTGCCGTTCTTGGAAAATTCGGGGCGTGAGCATTCAAACTTCTTGGCTATGCATGGCATGATGGAAACCACGACCAACTTCTCGCGCGGGACGTTGAGCTTCTCTGCCCAGAAGTTCTTGACTATGGCGCCGAACATCTGCTGCGGTGAGCGGGCCGTGGACGGATAGTCGAGCAAGTCGGGGAACTGGTGCTCATAGAAGTTGACCCAAGCAGGACAGCAGGAAGTGGTGATGGGCAGCTTCACGTTCTTGTCGCCGTGGAGGAACTTGCCCAACCGGTCGATCACCTCGGCCGCCTCCTCCATGATGGTCAGGTCGGCGGCGAAGTCGGTGTCGAACACATAGTCCACGCCCAACTGGCGCAGAGCAGTGACCATCTTCCCAGTGACGAGCGTGCCGGGCTTCTTGCCGAACATCTCGCCCAAGGCCACGCGCACGGCCGGTGCCGTCTGGACTACTACAATCTTGTCGGGATTGCTGATGTCGTCGAGCAGCCGGTTGAGATATTCCTTCTCCGAGAGGGCACCCACCGGGCAAACTGCCACGCACTGTCCGCAGTAGGTGCACTCGGTCTTCGACAGGGGAAGGTCGAAAGTGGGGGCGATGGTGGTGGTGAATCCCCGCCCCACTGCGCCCAGCGCGCCGACGGTCTGCATCTCGTTGCACACCGTCTCGCAGCGACGGCAGTAGACGCACTTGTCCATGTCGCGCACGATGGCGGGCGTCACCTCGCGCTTGCGGGGCGAGAGCTCGCTGCCCGTAAAGGGCGACTCGCGCACATTCAGCTTCTGGGCCATGCGCTGCAACTCGCAGTCGCCCGACTTCTGGCAAGTGAGGCAGGCGTTGGGGTGGTCGGAGAGGATGAACTCCATCACAAGCTTGCGGGCTTTCAATACCCGCATGGAATGGGTGCTTACGTTCATTCCCTCCTGGCAGAGGGTGGAGCAGGAGGGCGCCAGATTGCGCCGTCCTTCCACCTCCACCACACAGAGTCGGCACGAAGCCGGGTGGTTGTCCATGCAAGTGCCTTCCAAATGCAGATGGCACAGTGTTGGGATGTCGATTCCCGTCTGCCGGCACGCATCAAGGATGGTGGTTCCAGCTTCTACATTGACGGGATGATTGTCTATGGTGATAGTCATCATTTGCTTAGATTTTCGTGTGTTGGTTATTACCTGATGCTGATGGCATTGTGGCGGCACTGGCTCAAGCACATGCCGCAGCGGACGCACTTCTCAGGATTGATGATGTGTGGGCGGCGCGGCTGTCCGATGATGGCGTCGGCAGGGCAGTTTTTGGCGCAGAGGTGACAGCCGATGCACAGTTCGGGACTGATGCAATAGGTGAGGAGCGGCTTGCACTGGTGGGAACGGCACTTCTTCTGCCGCACGTGCTCCACATATTCGTCGTAGAAATTGTCGAGCGTTGACAACACGGGGTTGGGCGATGTCTGCCCCAGTCCGCAGAGGGCTGTGTCCTTGATGATGCCCCCCATGTCCTTGAGCATCTTCAAGTCGTCCATCGTCCCATCGCCGTCGGTGATGCGATGCAGAATCTCCAGCATCCGCTTGTTGCCGATGCGGCAGGGAACACACTTGCCGCACGACTCTCCCACCGTGAACTCCAAATAGAATTGGGCCACGGAGACCATGCAGTTGTCCTCGTCCATCACAATCATGCCGCCCGAGCCCATCATGCTGCCAGCAGCAAGCAGAGAGTCGAAGTCGATGGGCAGGTCGAGGTGCTTCTCTGTCAGGCAGCCGCCCGATGGGCCGCCAGTCTGCACAGCCTTGAACTTCTTGCCCCCCTTGATGCCGCCGCCGATGTCGTAGATGACCTCGCGGAGCGTGGTGCCCATGGGAACCTCGATGAGGCCTACATTGTTGATTTTGCCAGCCAAGGCAAACACCTTTGTGCCTTTCGATTTCTCTGTTCCGATACTGGCAAACCAGTCAGCCCCGCGCTGCATGATGACAGGCACGTTGGCGAAGGTCTCCACGTTGTTCACGTTGGTGGGCTTGCCCAAGTATCCGCATTCAGCAGGGTAGGGCGGCTTCAGAGTGGGTTCTCCGCGATGTCCCTCCATGGAGTGGATGAGTGCCGTCTCCTCACCGCAGACAAAGGCTCCTGCACCATAACGCAATTCGATGTTGAACGAGAAGTCGGTGCCGAAGAGGTTGTCGCCCAACAGTCCCAGCTCTGTGGCCTGCTTGATGGCCACCTGCAGGCGGTGGATGGCCAAGGGGTATTCGGCTCGGATGTAGATGAGTCCGTGGTGGGCGCCGATGGCATAGCCGCAGAGTGTCATGGCCTCCACAATGCTGTTGGGGTCGCCCTCCATGATGCTTCGGTCCATGAAGGCGCCGGGGTCGCCCTCGTCGGCGTTGCACACCACGTATTTCACGTCGGCCTGGGAGCGGGCCGTGAGCCGCCATTTGCGGCCTGTGGGGAAACCGCCGCCACCACGTCCGCGCAGCCCCGACCTCTCTATGATGTCTACCACATCTTCAGGCTTGCGGTCGAGCAGACTGTCGGCCAGGGCCATATAGCCGTCGCGGGCAATGTACTCATTGATGTTCTCTGGGTCGATGAATCCACAGTTGCGCAAAGCCACGCGCATCTGCTTGCGATAGAAGTTCATGTGCTTCGAGTCGCTGATGTGCTGTCCGCTCTCGGGGTCGGTGTAGAGCAATCGGTCCACCCGTTTGCCGCCCACGATGTGCTCACGGACAATCTCTTCGACATCCTCCTCGCGCACTTGAGTGTAGAAAGTGTTGTCGGGGATGACTTTCACGATGGGTCCCTTCTCGCAGAATCCGAAGCAGCCCGTGCAGACCACGTCTACCTTTTCGGACAGTCCGCTCTTGGCCACTTCATCGCTGAGCAGCTGGAAGAGGTGGTCACTGCCTGAGGCGTGGCATCCAGTGCCGCCGCAGGTGAGAATCTGCATGTGGGGAGTGCCGGAGCTGATTCCGCAGCATTGTCCCGTGGTGTTGTCCTGGCTCCACTCGCGCAGTTCAAGCTTCTTCTTCGCTTCCTCGCGCAGGGCCTTCAGGTCTTCTCTTGTTTGAATTCTCATAGATATGTTTTGGTTATTGGAGATCTTTGACTTTGCTCCCGCCGTTTTGTATCTGTGAGGAGGGAGGCTGGTTGATAGGCTTAGGAGATACTACGTTATTATATACTTAGGAGATGAGTCACGGCCACGCCGTAGTTGGTCATAGGTACATTCTGGCTTTTGGCTTGTTCAACCCTTGCGAGCATCTGCGTGCGGTTGAACATGCAGGCACCGCAGTGGATGACGAGGTCGTAGGGGCTGAGGTCGTCGGGGAAGTCGTTGCCCGCCACAATGTGGATGTTGAGTTGCTCTCCGGCCTTCTGACGCAGGAGGCGCGGAATCTTCACGCGGCCAATGTCCTCACCGACGGGAGCGTGCGAACAGGCTTCGGCAATGAGGATGTGCGAATGCTCCGTGAGGCTGTCCATCACCTTTGCGCTCTTTCTGAAATAGTCGATGTCACCTTTTCGTGCTGCAAAGAGGATGGAGAATGTGGTCAGCCGGCTCTCCTTTGGCACTAAAGGCTTCACAAGGCGCAAGGCCTGGGTGTCGGTGATGATGAGGTCGGGCGGTGAGTTGAGCCTCTTCAGAGTAGAGCCCAATTCCTCGGGCTGACAGGCCACTATGGTGCAGTGCTTCTCCAAGAGTTCGCGTATGGCTTGCTGTTGGGGCAGAATAAGGCGGCCCATCGGAGCCTCACGGTCTTGTGGCATGATGAGCATGACCAAGTTGCCTTCCTCGGCCCAGCCCTCGGTGAGGGGAGGCTCCCTATGCTTGGGCGACAGTTGGAGCAGGACTTTGCGCAGTTGGTCGATGCCCTTGCCGTCGATGGCACTTGTGGTCACTGTCGGCAGTGCCGTGGCGGCATAGATGGCTTTGGCTTGGCGGTCGGCGTCGCGCATGAGGTCGCTCTTGTTGAGTGCCACGACCATCTGCTTGCCCCTAAGCTTCTGCTGCCATTCCTTTATAAACAAGGTATCGGCGTGGTCCACCACCAGTATGGCTATGTCTGCCTTGTGCAGCGCCTGCAGTGTCCTCTCCACCCGTAAGTTGCCCACGTCGCCAGTGTCGTCGATGCCGGCTGTGTCGGTGATGACGCAAGGCCCCAATCCATGAATCTCAATGGGCTTGCCAACGGGGTCGGTGGTAGTGCCGGGCAAGGCCGACACGATGGCTGTCTGTTGGCCAACGATGGCATTGAGCAACGACGATTTGCCGCTGTTGCGCTTTCCCACGAGCATGATGTGCAGTCGGGATGCGGAGGGAGTGTCGTTGAGGCTCATGGCTTAAAATCTGAAGTCACGCTCGCCGCTCTCGATGTCGGCCAGGTGCTGTTCGGTGGTTTGCCTAATCTTTACGTTGTTGATGAGTGGGAGCGACTGCTGGATGAGGGCATCGCCTTTCCTGCGTGTCTCTGGCGAGGCGTAGTCGACGAGATACTCCTTGAGAGTCATGATGGCGTTGGGGGTGCAGCAGTTGTGTATTTCGCCCGACTTGCAGATGCTCATAAAGCGGTCGCCAGTGCGTCCGGCCCTGTAGCAGGCTGTGCAGAAACTGGGAATGTAGCCCAAGTCGATGAGCCATGCGATGACTTGGTCGAGCGAGCGTGTGTCGTTGGTCTCAAACTGGGCGGTCTCCTCGTCGGGTTCAGCATAGCCGCCGACTGAGGTGCGCGAGCCGCCGCTGATTTGCGAGATTCCCAAATGAAGGGCCTCACCGCGTACGTGAGGTGACTCGCGGGTGGAGATAATCATTCCCGTGTAAGGCACAGCCAGTCGGATGCAGGCAATGATATGCAGGAAGTCGTCGTCGGCCACGGCGTTTGGGAAAGTGTGCGGGTCGATGTCGTCTGCAGGGCGGATGCGGGGCACACTGATGGTGTGGGGGCCCACGCCGAAACGCGCCTCCAAGTGTTCGGCGTGCATGAGGATTCCCACAAAGTCGTAAGCGTAAGGCGACAGGCCGAAGAGCACGCCGCATCCCACATCGTCGATACCTGCGGTCTGTGCGCGGTCCATGGCCTCGGTGTGCCAGGCGTAGTCGCTCTTGGGGCCGGACGGATGCAGCCGCTCATAGTTCTCTTTGTTGTAAGTTTCCTGGAATAGGATGTAGGTGCCTATGCCGGCCTCTTTCAGCTTCTTGTAGTTCTCCACCGTGGTTGCGGCGATGTTCACGTTCACGCGGCGAATGGCGCCATGCTTGTGGTGGGTGCTGTATATGGTGTTGATGCAGTCGAGAACGTATTCAATCGGCGTCTCGATGGGGTGTTCGCCCGATTCCAAGGCCAAGCGCTTGTGGCCCAGGTCCTGCAAGGCCAAAGTCTCGTTGCGCACTTCCTCCTGGGTGAGCTTCTTTCGAGGGAGCTGATGGTTTTTGGCGTGGTAAGGGCAGTACACGCACCCGTTGACACAGTAGTTGGAAAGATAGAGTGGGGCAAAGAGTACGATGCGGTTCCCATAGATTCGTTTTTTCACGTCACGCGCCAGATTGTGGATGCGCTCTCTCAGCTTTTGGTCGTGGCAGAGCAGGAGGACGGCGGCCTCGCGGTGTGTAAGTCCCTTGCATTGGGCAGCTTTGTCGATGAGGGAGTTGATGAGATCCACATTGTCCTTGTTGGCCTCGGCGTAATCCAGCGAGGCTTCAATCTCGGCGCCATCTATGAATTCGGTGGCGTGAGGTGAGTCTATCTTGTACATATATACTTATGTTTTTGGTTTTCTATAATGAGTCTTATCTTGTCTGCCTCAAAGGCGTGGTTCTTGGTCCTCTCGTCTTGGATTCTACGATAGCGCATTTGGGATAGTGCATTGGAACAGAGGGCTGTCACCTCTGCCGATGGCTATTTCAAATCCGGCATCATTCAATTTCTTCTCTAATCTCTCCCAATCTTCTATCGTGTCGACAGCTCCTGCGTCTTTGTGCTCATAGAGCGTATAGGCCTCGCGTGCCTTGGGAGGTGAGACGTTTGGCATCAGCACGTTGGCACCAGTTTTCAGTCCTAACAGGCGACCATCGTTCTTCATGGAGCCCAAGGCTGTGGTAGCTGGCAAAAGCACTTCGGGCAACATCAGTCTCACAATGGAAATGAGGCGCAGCGTGGTCTCTACGCTGCCTGCTGCCTCGTGGGCGAACGGGGTGGCGTGGTGGGGGATGAATGGCCCCATGCCTACCATCGCGGGCCGTGTCTCGTAGATGTATTGCAGGTCTTCCACCAAATGGTCTACTGTTTGTCCAGGACTTCCTATCATCATTCCGCAACCTGTCTGAAAACCTAATTCGCGCAGCCATTCCAAGCACTTCAGCCGGTGGGTAAGGCTCATCTCTTTGGGATGCAGCAGTTGGTAGTGAGCCTCGTTGCGGGTCTCATGGCGCAGTAGGTAGCGGTTGGCTCCTGCCTCTTTGAACCTACGGTAGCTCTCACGGCTTTTCTCGCCTAAAGAGAGCGTAATGGCGCAGTCGGGAAACAACGTCCTTATTCTTCTGATGGTTCCCACCACCCAGTCGTCGTTCTCCGCAGGGTCTTCGCCTCCTTGCATTACGAACGTGCGGAATCCAAGACTGTAAGCCCTCTGGCAGCATTCCATGATGTTGTCGGTCGTCAGCCGGTAGCGCCGCAGCCCCAAGTTGTCACGCCGGAGTCCGCAGTAGAGGCAGTTGTTCCTACAGTGGTTGCTGACTTCCAGCAGTCCGCGGAGGAATACTTTCCTGCCAAACACACGGTCGGTCAACTTCCTCGCTTCATGGTGGAGTTGGTCGATAAGAGTCTTGTCAGTGCATAACAGCAGCGTCTTGAGGCCTTCCGCATCAAGATGTTTTTCTCTGCACAGTTTCTCTACCAATCCTCCCATTCATTCCTTCTTGCAGTGAAAGTTTGATTTAGTTACGACAGCTCCTAAATTTTAGTTGCTGCCTTGTTTGTTTTAAGGTTTGGGAGCAAATTTAAATAAATTATTGCGATGTACCAAATAAAATGCCATTTTTTTCAATTTTCGTACAAAGGACAGTGCATTGGATTGAATTTTGGGGGGCGAACGTTGCATCTGAGCCGAAATTCTGCTTTAATTGCTTGAAGCAGCTCTACGTCCCATCTTTTGCGGTATAAGGCGATGTTTTCCAAAACATTCGAATCTCTGCGCTTTTCTTGTTGTCCGCAAGCCTATCCCGTGGCTCGGGTCTCCAGGTTCTGTTGGCAACGGAATCCTGCCCATGGCCCCCCTCACAGTCTTGTAGGCCTTGTCCTTTACGGGTGTGAATTGGAAAGGCGAGACTCGCTTTGTTGTTGATGAGGACAACAGAGGGTCATTGGGCCAACAATCAGCCCCCAACGATTGCTTGCTTCCGGCACAATCGCCCAGGGCGTAAAGACAGGAAACGTTTGCAGGCAACAAAAAAACCGCAAGGTATGCATACCTTACGGCTCTTTATGTTTTAGATTCCATCATTCTGCCTCTTGCGGTGTGTGTTTCGGCGTATAACCGAATTTTTCCTTGTAGGCACGTGAGAAGTAGGATTGGTTGCAGATGCCCACCTTGTCCATCACCTCTTTGATGCGCTTGTTGCCATGGGACAGCAGCTTCTGTGCCTCGCAAAGGCGTTTGTCGATGAGCCAGCGTTCCGGTGTCAGGTCTGTCACCTTTTTGAAGTCACGCTTGAAGGTCGAAAGGCTTCTTCCGCTGTAGTTGGCCAGTTCCTTGAGTGAGAGCCTGTACATATAGTTCTCATTCATGAAGTCGAGCAGGTCGATTTTCCAAGGCTCCGCAAAATCAAATATTGTTGCATAAACGCTCTTGTCAGCTTTCAGCAAGCACGAGAGTGCTGTGCTGAGCTGTTGCTGCTCCCATTCTTCCGTAGGCCTGTCCTGCTTGTTGAAGTAGGGCTCCAAAGCGTTGATGACATTCTCAAGTTCCTTACTCATCGGCAAAAAAAGAAAAGCCTTCCTGCTCCTGTGTACATGGGCAGCAAGTGCGTTGCCGGGTAGGTTGCGATAGATGTTCTGCAGGAAGGGCCGTGTGAAATTCATCGTGATGGATTTGAAACATTGGCTGTCCTTATCCGGATGCCTGTTCAGCGTAACGGATAGGACCTTCCTGACAAACACGCATTCTCCCGCATGGAGCGTGAAG
>SFCY01000075.1 GCA_004558865.1 Bacteroidales bacterium | reverse complement strand
CGGCATTCCTCACAATTTCCAGTTCCTCTTCTCCCTTGGCACCTTCTTTTAAAGCCAGCAATCTGTCCATCCAGTTCTTTAGAAAGTAGCCGCCCCTAAGGGTCTGGTAGTAGCCAAATGAGAAAGGCACAAAATATTCCTTATATGCCTTTGCATTCGTATCAACATAGCCATGGATGTCATCCGTTGCAAAGTAAGCAAAAAGAGGCAAGGATGTCCCTCTCTTCCCACGACTTTCATCTGCTACCATGCTTTGCAACAGACTATTGGCCTTGTGAAAGTCCTTAGCCCCTGTGTATGTAGTACGCGTTTTCTCAGAAGTTCTATTTATGGTGACACCAGAAAAAGCACCCATATCAAAAGAAATACGAACAGGCTGCGTCATACTCTTGGCCCCATCATTGACAGAGTGATTGAAATCATCTATGCCAACGCCAGTGCAGGAAGTGTTCTCGTCATTGAACCCTTTGAAGAAAGAATTGAGTGCAAGGATGACAGCTTTAATAATAGAAGTCTTTCCACTACCATTATCACCGATAAGCAGATTGACACCAGGCGTGAAGTCGATGTCATAGTGCTCAAAGCATCTAAAGTTTTCAAGATGTATATGTCGCAACATTGGAATATTCTTTTTTAACCCGCCACAAATTTAATGATTTATTTTAAGATAATGAAATTAACTCCTACAAAAACTTAATTTACACACAATATATAAATTTGAGGGTTGTTTGGGGCTGAAAGCAGGAGTTGTGGTATTTTTTTTGTGAATGTTTGCGAATAAGAAATTAAATGCTTAAATTTGCAGAATCAATAACAACATAAACAAATTACAAAATGGAAGTAGAAATCACAACTGAGAATTTTGATCAGTACAAGAATGGCGAGCTGCCATTGGTAGTAGATTTGTGGGCAACCTGGTGTGGCCCCTGCCGCAAGATAGGACCCATCATCTCTGAGCTGGCCAATGAGTACGACGGCAAATTGGTGGTGGGCAAGTGCAACATCGAGGACAACGATGATATCGCCATGCAGTTTGGCGTGCGCAGCATCCCCACGGTGCTGTTCTTCAAGGGCGGGCAACTCGTTGACAAGTTTGTCGGCGCTGCCACCAAGGACAAATTCGAAGAGAAGTTCAAGGCTCTGCTGTAGGCACTGCCCTCCGCCCCGACAGGGGCCGACAGGTCCCAACGACTGGCAATATTCCGAAACATAAAACAAAGGCTGGTTCTAAAAGGTGTGCCCCCTCTTTTAGAACCAGCCTTTACATATATATATAATAAGGTAAAGGGATTGCCCGGCCACATCCAAAAACATGAGCGTTCTTTGAAGAGGACGCACCGTCATCCGCCGCGGGGGCAGCACGCCCCCCCCAAAAAATGCAAGGGGGATGGGCATTAAAGGCCAGTCCTAAAAAACAGGCCTATGGAATTTACAGATAGAATACACACGTTGTTCAGGTTGCATTCTGCCTGCATCGACCCATTTTTTAAAACCAGCCTAAAGCTAATTCACGAGATAGCTCATGAAGGAATGGCCCTCCACATACTCCACCAACTTAGCTGAGACTGAAATCTCCCTGGCGCGCGACTGTAGCAGCACACTGTCGTGGTTGGCGTCGAGAAGCTGGATGTAGAGCTGAGTCCTACCGTTGGCACATTCCTTGGCTATGGTGGTGATGTCGTTGGCCACCACCTGGTCGAGGTTCTCGGCATTCATCACGATGGTGAACCTTTCCACGCGCTGCTCCTTGACAGTCTGCAGATACTGGATGTCGCCAATGGAGAAATCCACGAAACTGCTGTTGGGATATTTCTGCACGCAGCGGGCAGAAACATACACCGAACTTCCAACGGCGAACATTCCGCGCCAGCGTCCCCACTCCTCACCGAAGAGGGCTATCTCGCCGCTGCCCTCATAATCTTCCACGGTGACGAAGCCACAGGGCTTGCCGGACTTGGTCACCGCCGAGCGCACCTTGGTGACGATGCCGCCGAGCTTGATTTCCGCCTTCTTCGTCAACGCCATCTTGTCGTCCAGCTCCGAGCAGTGGGTGTTGCACATCTTCTGCAAGATGATCTTGTAGTCGTCGAGCGGGTGGGCGGAGAGATAGATGCCCACGAGGTCGCGCTCCTTGTTGAGCCGCTCTATGGTGCTCCACTCCTCAGCCTCGGGTGCGGGAGGGAAGGCGATGTCGACGGGGAAGTCGTCGCCGAAGAATGTCAGCTTGGCCTCCATCTTCTCGCGCTGATAGTTCTGGCCGAAGCGCAGCAGCGTGTCGAGAAACTGCACGCCCTTGCCGTCCTTGCCAAAATACTGCTCGCGCCTGAGCCCGAAGCAGTCGAAGCCTCCGCTCAGGGCCAGACTCTCCATGGCCTTGCGGTTGACGTTGGCGAAGCTGATGCGCTGCACGAAATCGTAGATGTCCTTGAACGTGCCATTCTTCCGTCGTTCCTCGACGATGCTCTTGGCGGCCATCTCGCCCATTCCCTTGATGGCCTTGAGCCCAAAGCGGATGGCTCCTTTGCTGTTGACGCCGAAGTCCTCGTAGCTCTCGTTGACGTCGGGTCCCAAGGTCTGAATGCCCATCGACTTGCACTCCTCCATGAGTTTTGTTATCTCCGTAATCTGGCTGAACCGCCGCGTCATGAGGGCTGCCATGTACTCGGCGGGATAGTGGGCCTTGAGGTAGCCCGTCTGGTAGGCTACCCAGGAATAGCACGTGGCGTGAGACTTGTTGAAAGCGTAGGAGGCGAACTTCTCCCAGTCGGCCCAAATTTTCTCCAGCACCTTCGGGTCGTGGCCATTGGCCGCCCCCTGCTTGAGGAACTTAGGCTTCATGGCGTCGACGATGTCCTTCTTCTTCTTTCCCATGGCCTTGCGCAGGGCGTCGCTCTCGCCTCGGGTGAAGTTGGCCAACAGGCGGCTCAAGAGCATCACCTGCTCCTGATAGACCGTGATGCCGTAGGTGTCCTTGAGATACTTCTCCATGCACGGAATGTCGTATTTCACCAAGGAGGGGTCGTTCTTGCGCCGGATGAACTCGGGGATATAGTCCATAGGCCCCGGGCGGTAGAGGGCGTTCATGGCGATGAGGTCGCCGAAGACCGTGGGGTGAAGCTCGCGAAGGTATTTCTGCATGCCCGGCGACTCAAACTGGAACGTGCCGATGGTGCGTCCCTCCTGGAAGAGCTTGTAGGTAAGCTCGTCGTCGAGCGGGATGTTGTCGAGGTCGATGTCGTCGCCGGTCGTCTGCTTGATCACCTTCAAGGCCTCTTTCTCCTCAGAGAGGGTCTTCAGCCCGAGGAAGTCCATCTTGATGAGTCCCGTCGACTCGATCACGTGGCCGTCGTATTGGGTGACGGCGCACTTGAGCTCGGGGAAATCGGGGTCGTCGGCTGTCGACACGGGCACCCAGTCGCTGATGGGGTCTCGGCAGATGATGAATCCGCAGGCGTGGATGCCCGTGCCGCGCACGTTGCCCTCAAGCATTCGGGCGTATTTGATGGTGTTGCGCTCTCGCTCGTCAACCGATGCCTCGGCCTCGCGCAGCTCGGGCGTATACCTGATGGCGTTGGTGAGATTCATCTTCGCCCCGTCGGGCAAGCGGTCGGGGATGGCGTTGCAGAGGGCGTTGGCCTTGTCGAGGGGCAGCTTCTCCACGCGGGCCACATCCTTGATTGAGTTTTTCGTGGCCATGGCCTGGTAGGTGATGATGTGGGCGCAGTTCTCGTGGCCATACTTGTCCATCACCCACCGCAGCACCTTGCCTCGGCCGTCGTCGTCGAAGTCGGTATCGATATCGGGCAGGTTGACACGGTCGGGATTCAAGAAACGCTCAAACAGGAGGTCATACTTCAGGGGGTCTATCTTGGTGATGCCCAGACAGTAGGCCACCACGGAGCCGGCCGCCGAGCCACGCCCCGGCCCCACCCACACGCCGAGTTCCCTGCGTGCAGCATTGATGAAGTCCTGCACGATGAGGAAGTAGCCGGGGAAACCCATGGTCTTCATCACGTGAAGCTCAAAGTTGACATGCTCCCTCACGTCGTCGGGAACGGGGTCGCCATAGAGCCGGCGCGCGCCGTCGTAGGCGAGTTTGGCCAGATAGTCGGCCTCGAACTTGATGCGGTAGATCTTGTCGTAGCCGCCCAAGCGGTCAATCACGGCCTGTCCCTTTTCGGGGTCGAGGGGATGCTCGCCGTTCTCATCGGAGGTGAACTCCTTGTAGAGCTGCTCCTCGGAGAACTTCTGCCGCCATTGCTCCTCCGTGCCGAAGCTTTCGGGAATGGGGAAGAAGGGCATGATGGGTCCGTGGTCAATGCTGTAGATCTCCACCTTGTCGAGGATCTCCAAGGTGTTGGCCAGTGCCTCTGGCACGTCGCTGAACACCTCGTTCATCTCCGCCCGGGTCTTGAACCACTCCTGCTTGCTGTAGCGCATGCGGTTGGGGTCGTCGAGGTCCTTGCCCGTGGCCAGACAGAGCAGGTGGTCGTGGGCCTCGGCCGTCTCCTTGTCCTCGAAGTGCACGTCGTTGGAGCAGATGACCTTGATGCCATACTCCTTGGCCAACTGCAGCAGCACACGGTTGGCCTTCTGCTGCAAGGGAAAGGCCTCACGGTTGGCCAGGATTGTGGGGTCCTTCACCTCGTGACGCTGCAGCTCCAAGTAGTAGTCGTCGCCAAACACGCGATGATACCACTCGCAGGCCTCGCGGGCTCCCGCAATGTCGTCGTGGATGATCTTGGAGGGCACCTCGCCTGCGATGCAGGCCGAGCAAACGATGAGGTCCTCGTGGTATTTCTCCAAGTCGGCGCGGTCGGTGCGCGGACGGTAGTAGTAGCCGTCGATCCAAGCGCGCGAGACGAGCTTGATGAGATTCTTGTAGCCGTGGTAGTTCTTGGCCAACACGATGAGGTGATAGCCGGAGTTGTCGCCATTCTCCTTCACCTTGTCTTCCTTGCGGTGACGGGCGACATACATCTCGCAGCCGAAAATGGGCTTGAAGGGCTCTTGCCCGTTTTTCTTCCTGCCTTTGTTGATCTTGGCACAATAATCAGAAAATTCCTTGATGCCGAACATCACGCCGTGGTCGGTGATGGCCATGCCACGCATACCGTCGTTGACGGCCTTGTCTACGATGTTGGGAATGCGCGACTGGCCATCAAGGATGGAGTAGTGGGTGTGTACGTGTAGGTGAACGAAGTCTTCCATAATGAGTCCAAAATTACAGTAAAAAACCAACATGGCCAAAAAGGAAAGGAAAAATTTGTACGGCCAACAAAAAAAAGTTACCTTTGCAAACGAAAAGTCAGAAGACTAATGGGAAAGAAAATAAGAAAAATCAAAAATATCAGAATCCACCGCGAAGGCACCAACACGCTCACCTATAGCATGGCGCTCATTTGCGGTGCGGGTATCCTGTTGTGGTATGGCTTTGATAATACGAAATGGCCTTTTTGGCTGCTGCTTGTGGTCACGGTTCCCATCTGGGGCATCGTGCTCAACTTCTACCGCTGCCCGATCCGCTATCTGAACATGGAGGACACAGAGGGAATTGTCGTGGCTCCCGCCGACGGCAAGGTGGTGGTGATAGAGGAAGTGGAGGAGAATGAATACTTCCACGACAAGCGGCTGATGATTTCCATCTTCATGAGCCTCTTCAACGTGCATGCCAACTGGTTTCCCGTAGACGGCCGCGTGAAGAGCGTGAGCCATCAGGACGGCAACTACCACAAGGCCTGGCTGCCCAAGGCCAGCGAGGAGAACGAGCGCGCCGACATCATGATAACCACTCCCGATGGTGTGGACGTGCTGTGCCGCCAGATTGCCGGAGCCATGGCGCGCCGCATCGTGACCTACGCCAAGGAGGGAGAGGAATGCTATATCGACGAGCACTTGGGATTCATCAAATTGGGGTCGCGCGTCGACGTGTTCCTGCCTGCAGACTCGGAGGTGTGCGTGAAGCTCGGCCAAAAGACCACGGGCGACCTCACCGTCATCGCGAAGCTGAAGCCCGCCACAGCCGGAAAGGTGTCTTGACAGGCATCGGCCGATCGGCACAGCCCTATTTCCCATCCGGCGACAGAGCCTAAAAACATATAACAATGAAGAAACATATCCCCAACATGATTACCTGCTGCAACCTCATTTCGGGTTGCATCGCCACGACCATGGCCTTCAACGGCAACATCAAGTGGGCCATGGCATGGATGATCATCGGTGCCGTGTTTGACTTTTTCGACGGAATGACCGCGCGGCTGCTCCATGTCTCCTCGCCCATCGGCAAGGAACTGGACTCGCTGGCCGACGACGTGACGTTCGGCGTGGCTCCCTCCACCATCCTCTTCTGGCAGTTGGGCGTGCTGGAATATCCCTCGTTCTTGCAGGGACTGCGCGGGGTGCTTCCCTATACGGCCTATATCATGGCGGCTTTCTCCGCCCTGAGATTAGGCAAGTTCAACCTTGACACGCGCCAGACCACCTCTTTCATTGGCCTCCCCACTCCTGCCAACGCCCTCTTCTGGGGCTCGCTCATCCTGTGCTGCGGCCCATGGCTTGAGGATCTTGGCCCCAACATCCTGTTCCTGCTGTTGGCTTTGATGCTGTTCAGCTGTTTCATGTTGGTTTGCGAGTTGCCCATGTTCGCACTGAAATTCAAGAACTACAGTTGGAAAGCCAACCAACTGAAATACATCTTTGCCATCGCTGCGGCCCTCATCCTCATCGGCGTGGGCCTACTCGAAGGATGGTGGGTGGTCATCACACTGTACACGGTGTTGAGCTGCTTGATTTGGCTAAGGTCGAGACGCGGACAAACAACCTGAGCCGGGCTTCGACGGACGAGGAGCTTAGGCTGTGGCTATATGTATATAATAAGGTAAGGGGCAGTACGCTCACCCCGCCCAACAAAAGACGACAACATGTTGAAGAGCATTCTTTCCTTCGTTTTCATCCTCCTATTGGCCGGCATCCTCACGGTGGCTCTCGTCGTGTGGTACCTTTACCGCACCATCCGCCGCCGTGCCATGAACGCATTCCGCAACGCCACCAACGCCCCAAACCCGGAGGGCTCCACCCAAGGAAAGAAGACCACAACGAAAAGCGGTGAGACCATCGTCGACGCCCGCGACCCAGAGACGGCCAACCGCAAGATATTCGACAAGGACGAGGGCGAATACGTGAAGTTCAAGGAAGTGGAGTAAGCTGCGCATCCTGCGACTAATCGTATTCTGAAAATACGCTCACACGAAAGAGACTGCCAAACAGAAGCATACCCATTGGGCTATGCCAGAGTTCTGCTTGGCAGTCTACAACAAAAAATAATCTGACGGCTATCGTCTCGGGCAGCTGCCTGCTGTTTAACATATCATACAGCGGAGACCTTTGGGCGTATAGGCGACGACCCATTAATCCATTGCCCCACAACCTGCCCCAGCCGGCGTAACCTGCAGCCGTACCGACTTGGTTTCAAAGTTTAGGGCCGACCATAAACAAGGCGGGAGATTATGCCCGAATCAGAGCGTGATGCTTGCACCTCCGTACCAGGTGGCGCCATACACTGGCGCATACATAAACGCAGCATCGTCTGTATGTTTTTCATCCTGAAGATAGCTGAACACGTTCTTGCCGCCGACATAGACAGTAAACAGCCTCCCTATCTTCTTGGCTATGCGCACGTTCCAAGTGGTAAAAGCAGGCGTTTCCTTAAGCTTAGAGCCGAGAGCCGACTGCAATTTGTTGTCGTCCTCATGCGTATAGTCGACATACATTCTACCCTGCAGCGAGCCAGTGACCGAGAAAGTCCAGGAGCCTGGCGTATATTCGGCCACAAAGTCACCGGTCACACCAGGGAAACGAGCCACATTCTTGCTGTTCTTGGCATATTCCTCAATCCGTTTGACAACATCGTCCGGCTGATTAGCCCCTTTCACCAAAGCCAAACGGTCGGTCCAATCGGCACGTTCATGGTTGTATTTTCCCTGATTGAACGTCATGCTCACACCCAGTCGCATATTCCGAATGGGATTGTATTTCACACCGACTTCAACACCCTGCACGTAGGCGTCGTCAACGTTCTCCCACTGATAGGTGTAGCCCAGTCGTCTCACGGCATCGTCAGCATCGGAAAACTCAATTTTGTTGTACAGTTTGGTGCGAAAGACATTTGCGCTCAGCTGGATGTCGTGGCCATAATAATCGGCCGAGATATTGTAACTCATCGACTTTTCAGCTTTCAAATTGGAAGACTTCCACACGCGTGGGGAGCCGGAACACAGGTGAAGGTCCTCACTGAAACCATAAGGAGCGCGGAATCCGGTACCGAAATTGGCGCGAAGGGTGATGCCAGGCATAACATCGTACTTCACAGCTATACGCGGATTCACACTGGTTTCATTAAATTTCGTTTTGGGGAAGGCACTGTCGAACACAGTTTTGCTCGATTCATATTCCTCGCCCGAGGAGTGGGTATCCAACCTTATGCCCGGAACCACAGTCAGATTGGGCAGGACACTCCATTCGTCTTGTGCAAAGAAGCCAAACTCTACGGCGTGCTTCTTGCCCAGCGAGGTATAAGACTCCCCGATGTATTTGGATTCTTCGTCGGTAACGCAATACAAACCGGACTCACGCAGGCGGCTGAAATAGGCTTGACCGCCCACCAACAGACTATGACGCCCCAGTTTACTGGCGAAGGTGAGCGACGTGGTAAAGGTATTTTCCTTTGCCAGATAAGGACGCATGGACTCAACGTCAGGACTGGCATCGTTGTGCGTAGACTTATAATCACTCAAGAAAGTATCATTGGTAGCTTTACGCTTGTGACGCACATAGGCAGCCGAATAGTTGAGTTCGGACGACAAGCCGATGGGAAGTGTGTAAACCAATTCACCGGTCAAGCGGTTGGTATTGATATTCTCAGTGCCCGCTGAATAAGGGTTCAGATAGAGATCGTCCTTCATCGTTCCTCCATAACGGTCTTCCTGTGTTGCCTTTCCACGGAAGACGAGTTTGTCGTTCTTCGCAAAGGGACTGTAGAAATACACGCCAAAGCCATAGTTATTGAGCTTGCTGTCCACCCGGTCGGACACCTCGTCCTTGTGATTCACCTCGCTTCGTGTCAGTCCATCCTGGGTATAGTCGACCGCGCCCTCCTCCATTCGCTGGGCAAAGGCACTGAATCCAACAGAATTGTTGCGCAGAGAGGCCGAAGCGTTGAACACCTTGTGCCCCCAGTTTCCGAACTGCAGATCGCCTTTGACCGATGGCTCAAACGTCGGTTCTCTCGAGATAAGGTTGATAGCCCCGGCAACAGCACTGCTTCCATACAATGCAGAGCCAGCCCCTTTGACCACCTCGATGCGGTCGAGGTCGGTGGTTCCCATCTGCTGTAGGCCATAAACGCCTGCCAATCCCGAATAGACAGGCTCTCCGTCTATCAGAACCTGCGTGTGTTCTGCGCCCAATCCTTGCATTCTAACCAAAGAGAAGTTGCAGAATTGACATTGCTGTTCCACCCTGACTCCCGGCACTCCTTCGAGCGCCTCATAGACATTCTGGGCGTTTTTACGCTGGAGTGCCTCGGATGTTATCACCTCGGTTCGGATAGGAACATTCTTTACGTAATGCTGCGTGCGCGTACCTGTCACCACCACCTGATCAAGATCAAGCACATCCTCTTCCAATTCAAAGAATATCTCAACAGCCTGGTTCTTCTTCATATCCACCTCAACCTGCTGTTCACGATAACCCACCAAAGCGGCCGTAATGGTTTGTTTGCCAACCGGCAGATCAGCGAGTTTGAAATGGCCGCTGGCATCGGCCACAGTGTTCAATTGCGTGTTCTTCACTGCAATCACCGCATAGCCCAAATGTTCGCCTGTAGCCTTGCTCTTTACGTCTCCAAAGAGCATGGCGTCGGTCTTTTGTGCCAGCATGTCGACCATACAGAACAGAAACATCATGATAAAGGAAAATTTTCTCATAAAGGTTTGTCGTTGTTTGAAATGGCTGCAAAGTTAAAAAGATGCCACCAGCTGAGCAATACCTAAAAATGGGTATATTGCTCAATACGACAACCAGCAGAAAAAGAGGTAGAGGACAGGCTCTGTTGACCATGTCCCTGTTTTCCGAGAAGGCACAGAATACAGAGTGACAACTTGGCTGGCGCCCTGCGGGCTTGAATCACAGGAATATTTGCGACCTTGTCGAGAGACAACAAGGAATCGTCCCATGCGAGTGTTGATTTAATTCGGCGATTTCGTATCATTCGTTGGCAAAACAAATGTTGGTATTGAGAGGCTCAATTGGAGCTGGACAGTTCCCCCATGTGTGAGAACATTCCATCAATCACAACCAATTCTTGATAATTCAATGTTAAAGGAAACTGAGTTTAGTGTTCAGGAACAAGTCAGGCACGATTCGTGGCAGATGCCACGGACTATCGTGGCAAATGTCGCGATAGTCCTTTACAGCTGGCTTGGAATATCGTGTCAGTTGGCAAGATTGGTAGTCCAAGCTTTGGCAAATGCTGTTTAAGGCGGGGTGTTGGCAATCCTAAGCCATGGCCAAAAGTTGGCGAGTGCTATTTTCTTATTCAACAAAAGCCTCTTGGCAAAAGATGGAAACATTTCCCATGATTCGCTTGCGCGCTTCGTTTTTTTTCCCTATCTTTGTGCGTGGAGAATTATCGTAGAACAAAAACCGTGTTGCATTATGATCATTCGAGTGGCAAATCCCATCTATGACTCCGTCTTCAAGTATCTGATGGAGGACGAGCGTATCGCCCGAACCGTTCTCTCGGCATTGTTGAAGAAAGAGGTGGTGGAGGTGCAGATACGCCGTAACGAGTACACCAACGGCTACCGTGACAACATCTCCATGTTCCGCATCGACTTTGGGGCGCGCGTCCGGCAGGATGACGGGTCGCTGCGCCTGGTTCTCATCGAACTGCAAAAGACATGGCTGGAGACCGAGACCCTGCGCTTCAGGCAGTATCTCGGCGCGCAGTACTCCAACCCCGAGAACATGGTGAAGGAAGAGCTGCGCCCGCCCTACGGGCTTCCGATGGTGGCGGTGTACATTCTCGGGCATAGGGTTGGAAAGATCAACGTGCCCGTGCTCTATGTCAACCACAAGCCCTGCGACTACGAGGGCCGCGAGGTGACCGATGGACTCCCCGACCCGTTCGTCGACAGCCTCGTC
>SFCY01000074.1 GCA_004558865.1 Bacteroidales bacterium | reverse complement strand
AGCCAAATGAGCAGAGCCAAGCTCGCTTGGACTCTGCCATGGCGAGAAAAGGTGGGCGTAAGCCCAATACGACTCGACCTAATTTATAGAACCAGCCTTGAAGCCCTCACAAAGTTGCTGTAGTCGTTGAAGGCACACTTACGGGCACTGAGGGTTGTTGTCGAACAGAGTCTTTGCATTCTTGATCTTGTTGCGCTGGATATAAGCGGCTGGTGTCAAGCCGGCCAGGGGACCATCTTTCGGTGGAGGTGGCATAGCTGATGGCGCAGTTATCCTGCCCGGCATGGAATACATGTACCGCGCCATATTGACCAACGACCACGACAGTACCGAAGAGTAGGTCATAGACGGCGACATAATGGGCGGGCCAAGCCAAAAAAACGTGGAAACAGTTTGCCAAACGGAATATATTTGTTACTTTTGCGCCCAAACAAGGGGGTGCTGCCTTTCTTTCGTACGCCCCATGCCTCCGTCAAAGCGTGTAGGACGTGGCCGTTCGAAGCGCGAGGGGCAACCCCCAAGACAACGTACCAACCCAACTATGGAAGTATTCTTATCCGACACCTCGCTGAGGCAGGCCGCCCAAGGGGGCGCGCCGGCATTCGTTGAGGCCGTGGCTCAAGCCATAGAACAGGCTGCGGGCGGAGGACTGACGGCCCATGTGCTGGAGGTGTTATCGCCCCAGCAGACCACCCTTCTGGCCTACCGCGCCCTAAGGGGCGAGCTGATGGAGGGCGGATGGGTGCAGCTCATCCACAACGGCTGGGGGCCATTCTTCTTCCGCAACCCCTTCGCCAAGGCTATGAGACTCTGGGGAGTAGACGGCCTGGCCTCGATGGTGGGCAAGGCCCACAAACTCTATTCGCGGCTGCACGAACCAATAGAGGCCGACTGCACGGACGAGGAGTTTATGGCCCTCTACGAGCAGTTCCCGCAGTTCGATGCCCTCGACGATGAGTTTGTGGAGAGAGAAGAGGAGTTCACTCGCAGCGTAGGCCTGTGGGTGGATGCCCATTTGGACCAATTTGTGAAGATAGTATGAACAGGCAAGAACAGGAAACGAGAAGGAAAAGCCCCGTGCAGGTGAGAAACAAGAAGGCACAGTTTGAGTATGCCTTCCTCGACTCGCTCACGGCGGGCATCGCGCTCACCGGCACGGAGATAAAGAGCATCAGAGGAGGCAAGGCCTCACTTGTAGACTCCTACTGCACCATCGAGCGCGGCGAGGTGTGGGTGAGGAACATGTATGTGGCGCCCTACTTCTACGGCGGCCTCACCAATCCAGCCACGCGCCGTGAGCGCAAGCTGCTGCTCCGCAAGCGGGAGATTGCCAGGCTGCAGGAGGCGGTGAAGACGCCCGGGCTCACCATCGTGCCCACCCTGCTCTTCATCGATGAGCATGGGCGGGCCAAGGTGGACATCGCCCTGGCACGGGGCAAGAAACTCTACGACAAGCGACAGAGCCTCAGAGAGAAGGAGGACCGCAGGGAAATGGACCGTGTCTCTAAAATGAGCCGCGCGATATGACCATTCAGGAGACGGCAAAGAGCAAGATCATCGTCCTCGACGGGGCCATGGGCACCCGCCTGGAGCGGTGCGGACTCTCGGAGGAGGACTTCCGGGGGAGGGACTTTGCAGGCTGGGATCGCCAGCTCAAGGGCGACAACGACTTGCTGTGCCTGACGCGGCCCGACATTGTGGCCGGCATCCACCGCCGCTACCTTGAGGCGGGGGCCGACCTGATCGAGACCAATACCTTTTCGGCCCAGCGGGTGTCGCAGGCCGACTATGGGCTGGCCAACGAGGCCCGGCGCATGGCCTTGGAGGGGGCGAGGATAGCCCGCCGCGAGGCTGACGCGGCCTCCACCCCAGAATGGCCACGCTTCGTGGCCGGCAGCATGGGACCCACCAACAAGATGCTCTCCATGGGAACCGACGTGGACCATCCCGAGCGGCGCGCCATCGGCTACGACCAGCTGTGCGAGGCTTTCGAGGAACAGGCCGCGGCCTTGGTGGAGGGCGGCGTGGACGTGCTGCTCATCGAGACCTGCTTCGACACGCTTAACGCCAAGTGCGCCGTTGACGCGGCGCGCCGCGCTATGGACCGTCTGGGCCGACGGGTGCCGCTGATGGTGAGCGCCACGATCAGCGATGCCTCGGGCCGCACGCTGAGCGGGCAGACCGTGGAGGCCTTTCTGGCGAGTGTGGAGCCTTTAGGCATCTGGGCCATCGGGCTGAACTGCGGCCTGGGGGCGCGCCAGCTCCGTCCCTATGTGGCCGCCCTGGCCCGCAAGGCCCCCATGCTGGTGAGCGTGCACCCGAACGCGGGGCTGCCCAACGCCTTGGGGCAATACGACGAGACACCAGGGATGATGGCCCGGGAGATGGAAGAGTACATCGACGGGGGACTGGCCAACATCATCGGCGGCTGCTGCGGCTCCGACGAGGAGTTCACCGCCCGGCTCGCCCGCCTGGCGCGGGGACGGCAGCCCCGCCGCCCTGTCCCCCGCGACCACCGGCTGCGCCTGGCCGGGATGGATGTGCTGGAGAAGACCGACGCTATCAGGCTCGTCAACGTGGGCGAGCGATGCAACGTGGCCGGCTCGCGGCGGTTCCTTAGGCTCATCAACGAGAGAAGATACGACGAGGCCTTGGGCATAGCCCGCAAGCAGGTGGACGACGGGGCCCTGGCCATAGACATCAACATGGACGACGCCCTGCTCGACGCCCGCAGCGAGATGACCACCTTCCTCAACCTCATTGCCACCGACGCCACCGTGGCCCGCGTGCCCGTGATGGTCGACTCCTCCGACTGGGAGGTCGTGAGGGCAGCCTTGAAGTGCTGTCAGGGCAAGTGCATCGTCAACTCCATATCGCTCAAAGAAGGCGAGGAGGCTTTCCTGGCCCATGCCGCCGACCTGAGGCGCATGGGGGCCGCAGTGGTGGTGATGCTCTTCGATGAGCGAGGACAGGCCGTGACCTACGGGCGGAAGATAGAGATAGCCCAGCGCAGCCACGACCTGCTGACGCGCAAGGCTCACTTCGCCGAGGAGGACATCATCTTCGACCCCAACATCCTCTCCATCGCCACGGGTATGGAGGAGCACGACCGCTGCGCACTCGACTTTCTGCGCGCGGCCCGGTGGATCAGGGAGCGTTGGCCGCTGTGCCACGTTAGTGGCGGAGTGAGTAACCTGAGCTTCTCGTTCAGGGGCAACAACTACGTGCGCGAGGCCATGCACGCCGTGTTCCTCTACCACGCAGTGAGGTGCGGCATGGACTTTGCCATCCTCAACCCCGCCGCCAAGACAACCTACAGCGACATCCCCGTCGACCAGCTCAAGGTGATAGAGGACGCCATCCTCTGCCGTCGCGAGGGGGCGGCCGACGCCCTGGTGAGGATGGCCGAACGGCTGAAAGACGAGGCGGGAGGAAGAACGGCGGGGGCTGATGCCGCCGCCGCCGACGGATGGCGCAAGCTGCCGGTGGATCAACGCTTGGGGCTCGCCCTGCGCAAGGGCGTGGGCGATTGGATGGAGGAGGACCTCAGGGAGGCCCTGCAACGCTATCCCAATGCCATCGACATCATCGGAGGTCCCCTTATGAGGGGGATGAACGAGGTGGGCGACCTGTTTGGCAAGGGAAAGATGTTCCTGCCCCAGGTGGTCAGGACGGCGCGCACTATGCGCCAGGCCGTGGACTTCCTGCAGCCTTACATCGAGGCAGGGAAGACGCGGGGGAGGGCTTCGGCCGGAAGAGTGGTGCTGGCCACGGTTAAGGGCGACGTGCACGACATAGGCAAGAACATCGTCGGCGTGGTGCTGGGATGCAATAACTACGAGGTCACCGACTTGGGCATCATGGTTCCGGCCGAGAAAATCGTGGAGACGGCCATCAGCGGGCATGCCGACATCGTGGGGCTGAGTGGCCTCATTACACCCTCGCTCTCGGAAATGGCCCGCGTGGCCATGGAGATGGAGAAGGCCGGGATGCGCATTCCCCTGCTCGTGGGCGGTGCCGCCACCAACAAGACCCATGTGGCCCTCAAGCTCCAGCCCCTCTACAGCGGGTTGGTGGTGTGGGTGCCCGACGCTGCGCAGGTTGCCGGCATTGTCGGTGCACTGCTCACGCCCGATGGCCGCGAGGAGTTCGTTAGGCGACTGGCCGAGGAATACCAGCGGCTGCGCGACGACTACCGTCAGAGGCAGCACGCCTTGGAGGGCATCGAGGCGGCAAGGAAAAACAAATTGGACTTGTTCGGTTGACAATCATCATAAATGGTAAGGAACATCATCTTTGACTTGGGCGGCGTCATCGTCACGCTGGACTTCGGGCGCGCCCTGGAACGGTTCAGACAACTTGGAGTGGCCGACATCGAGGAGCGGCTCAACCCATACAGGCAGTCGGGTTTCTTCGGCGACCTGGAACTTGGGAAGACCAGCGAGGAGGAGTTCAGGTTTCAGCTCTCGCGGCTTGTGGGCCGCGATGTGGGCTGGGAGGAATGCCAGCACTGCTGGCTCGGCTTTATGAAGGAGGTGCCCCGGCGCAAGCTCGACCATCTGCGCAGGCTGCGCAAGGAGGGCTACCGACTGATACTCCTCTCCAACACCAATGGCTTCGTGGCCCGGTGGACCGACTCGGAGTTTGCCTATGGCACGCCTTTGGGCGACTATTTCGACGTCCTCTACCGCAGCTTCGAGGTGGGGATGATGAAACCCGACGAGAGGCTCTTCCGCCACGTCTTGGCCCAGGAGAGGATACAGCCCCAAGAGTGTGTCTTCATCGACGACGGGGCAAGGAACTGCATGGCGGCCAGCGAGCTGGGCATGACAACCCTCTGTCCAAAGAACGGGGAGGACTGGATGCCCGCCTTGAGGCTCCTGCTCGCCAATGGAAAATGAACCCGCGCGATGTCGGCGGCTCATAGACAGTGAACAATAAAACATTACAGATATGAAGAAAACATTGCTTATGCTGCTCTGCGCCATGGCCCCGCTCATGGCCCAGGCGCAAATAGAGATATGGAGTGCGATGGCCAAGGCCCCCCGCGACATGCGGACCGCCGACTACGGCAAGGCCGAGGCCTCCTCGATCGAGATTGTCAAGGACGGCTCCCGCCAGGTGCTGGTCGACACGGCACGCTACGTGGTGGAGAGCGTCGATCGTGAGATAGACTCCGACTCCATCAAGAGCACGGAACTCTCGGCCACGGACTGGCGGGGCGACGAATACGTGTTCAAGTTCAACCGTGACCTCTATGCCGAGAGCCCGCTCATGCGGTTCTGCGTCATCATGTTCGCGGCCAACGATCCCTACAGATGGACCTACTTCTTCTGCAAGGAGCCGAAATGATTCTCATGCCGCCCCCCGCCGGAGCCTTCCGCGTCATGTTGGGGGTGGCGTTAAAAATATAGTATAACAAGACTTGCTTATGTTTCAAAAGAAAAGAAGATGGCACCTGATTCCCGGCCAGCCCATTACGGAGCTTGACAAGAAAGTGATGTATTGGGAGAGCAAGGGGAAGCTGGTACCCACACGCGACATGATCCGCACACCCGAGCAGATAGAGGGCATTCGCAAGGCCGGTCTGGTCAACACGGGATGCCTTGACGCCGTGGAGGCCGCCATCCACCCGGGAATGAACACTCAGGAGATTGACGACATCTGCATGGCCTACTGCAAGGAGAACAACGCTGTGCCGGCATGCCTCAACTATGAGGGATTTCCCAAGTGTGTCTGCACCAGTATCAACGAGGTGGTGTGCCATGGAATCCCCAAGAAGGAGGACGTGCTGCAGCCGGGCGACATTGTGAACGTGGACATGACCCTGAGCGTGGACGGATATTACGGCGACGCCTCGCGCATGTTCATCATCGGTGGGAAGACCACGCCCGAGAAGGAGCAGCTGGTGAGGGTCACCAAGGAATGCTTGGAGATTGGGGCCGAGGCCGCCAAGCCCTACTGCTTCGTGGGCGACATCGGACACGCCATACAGAAACATGCCGAGAAATACGGCTATGGCGTGGTGCGCGACCTTTGCGGCCACGGCGTGGGGCTGGCCATGCACGAGGAGCCTGACATCCTCCACTATGGCCACAAGGGCACCGGCATGCTGCTGGTGCCGGGCATGGTGTTCACCATCGAGCCCATGGTCAACATGGGGACATGGAAAGTCTACATCGACGCAGACGACCCCTACGGGTGGGAAGTGATATCGGGCGACGAGAAGCCCAGCGCGCAATGGGAGCATACGTTCCTGATGACCGACCATGGCGTGGAGGTGCTGTCCCATTGATGTTGAGTTTGCAAAGTAATGATATGAAAGACATTTATATTTTAGGCATAGAATCGAGTTGCGACGATACGTCGGCCGCAGTGCTCCGCAACGGTGTGATTCTGAGTAACGTGACAGCCTCGCAGGAGGTGCACCGCGCCTACGGGGGCGTGGTGCCTGAGCTGGCCTCGCGCGCCCACCAACAGAATGTGGTCCCCGTGGTGGACCAGGCCATCAAGCGTGCCGGCATCACTAAGGAGGACCTCTCGGCGGTGGCCTTCACCCGTGGGCCGGGACTGATGGGTTCGCTCCTTGTGGGAGTGACCTTCGCCAAGGGCTTTGCCCGCGCGCTCGACATCCCATTGATTGACGTCAACCACCTGCAGGGGCACGTCATGGCCCATTTCATCAAGGAGAGCGACGACGACAACTCGCATCCGCCCTTCCCATTCATCTGCCTCCTGGTGTCGGGCGGCAACTCACAGATCGTGAAGGTCAACGCTTACAACGACATGGAGGTGCTGGGACAAACCATCGACGACGCAGCCGGAGAGGCCATCGACAAGTGCTCGAAAGTGATGGGGCTGGGCTATCCCGGCGGACCCATCATCGATCGCCTGGCCCGACAGGGCAATCCCCTCGCTTACAGGTTCTCCGAACCCCACATCCCAGGCTTGGACTATTCCTTCTCAGGACTGAAGACCAGCTTCCTCTACAATCTGAGGAAATGGGTGGCCGAGGACCCCGACTTCGTGGAACACCACAAGGATGACCTCGCCGCCAGCCTGGAACACACCATCGTGGACATCCTGATGAGAAAGTTGCGCGAGGCTGTGAAGACCACGGGCATCAGGCATGTGGCTGTGGCCGGAGGGGTGAGCGCCAACAATGGCCTCCGGGCCGCCTTCAGGGAGCATGCCGACAAATATGGCTGGACCATCTACATCCCAAAGTTCAGCTATACCACCGACAACGCGGCCATGATAGCCTGCGTGGGCACCTTCAAATACCGTGACAAGGCTTTCGCCTCCATCGACCTGCCAGCATTCTCCAAAGTGACATTCAAATAACACAAGACTATGGATTTCGAGACAAAAGTATTGAGCAAGGAAATACAGCAGCTGCTCTATGACAACGGCAAGACGTTGGGGACGGCGGAGAGCTGCACGGGCGGCCGCATCGCCGAGGCCATCATCGCCACTCCCGGGGCAAGCAACTATTTCAAGGGTGGCATTATCTGCTACACCAATGAAGTGAAGGAGCGTCTGCTCCAAGTCTCCCACCAAGTGCTGGAAGAGCAGACGGCCGTGTGCGAGGAAGTGGCCAAGGAAATGGTGGCGGGAGCCTGCTTGGCACTCAACTGCGACTTCGCCCTATCGGCCACGGGAATCGCCGGTCCTGACGGCGGTACGCCCGGCATCCCCGTGGGGACGATATGGTTGGGCTATGGCTCGAAGGACGAGGTGAGGACCTTCAAGTGTACCGAGGACCAAGGGCGCGACCTCAACCTCAACAAGGCCACCAACCAGGTGCTGAGGCTCTTCCTTGACTATCTGAAGTCGCAAATGTAGGCTGATAGTATGAGACTAAGACATCTTGCAATCGTCGCAGTGCTGCTGCCCCTCTGGGCTTCGGCGCAGCGACATGTCGTTGATTTGAGGCAGTGGGAGTTCTCACGAGACGGACAGGGCTGGCAGATGGTGGAGGTTCCACACGACTGGGCCATCAGCGGACCGTTTGACAAGAAATGGGACTTGCAGTATGTGGCCATCACCCAGAACGGCGAGACCGAGAAAAGCGAGAAGTCGGGACGCTCCGGGGCTCTGCCTTGGATAGGGAAAGGCTTCTACCGCACCTATGTCGACGGGAACGGACTGGCGGGCAGGCGTGTGGTGATCGCCTTCGACGGAGCCATGGCCGAGCCACATGTCAGGGTCAACGGCAAGGAGGCCGGGTGGTGGGCCTACGGCTACAATGCCTTCCGGCTCGACATCACTCCCTATATCCACCGTGGAGACAACCTCATCGAGGTCAGCTTGCAGAATCTTGAGGAGAGCAGCCGCTGGTATCCCGGTGGGGGCATCTACCGCCCCGTGCAGCTCATCGCCACGCCTTTGGTGGCCATCGACGAGTGGTCGGTCTTCTGCCACACCCTCTCTGCCAATGCCCTTGGGGCTGTGGTTGAGGCCAGTGCGGGGCTGACCCGCCCCGGCGGCGGGCCGCTGTCCTACACGCTGCGTGATTCCACCGGACGTGTGGTGGCCACAGCCAAGGGGTGCGGCACTGTCAGACTGCGTGTGGACAACCCCCAATTGTGGACACCCGACCATCCCTACCTCTACCGCCTTACGGTGAGCTATGGGAAAGGCGGCAAGGCCTTGGACTCCTACACCCTGCCCATTGGCATTCGTACCTTCACGGTGGACAAGCGGGGGGCGAGGCTCAATGGCGAGCCTATTGACATCAAGGGAGTGTGCCTCCACCACGACCTCGGCCCCTTGGGGGCGGCTGTCAACAAGGCCGCGCTCATTCGCCAGGTTAGAATACTCAAGGACATGGGCGCCAACGCCATACGCACGGCCCACAACATGCCCTCGCAGATGCAGATGCAGGTCTGCGACTCGTTGGGCATGATGGTCATGGCCGAGAGCTTCGACATGTGGCTCTATCCCAAATGCAAGAACGGATACTCGCGCTTTTTCCACGACTGGGCCGAGAAGGATATCACGAATCTGGTCCTTGCCAACCGCAACCACCCGTCGCTCATCATGTACAGCATAGGGAATGAGATTCCCGAGCAGTGGAGCGAGGAGGGGCGCGACATCGCGGCCCGCCTGCAGGCGCTCTGCCACTCGTTGGACTCTACCCGCAAAGTGACCCAGGGCATGGACCGTGCGGATGATGCCCTGAAGTCGGGGTTTGCGCAGGTGATGGACATCCCGGGCTTCAACTATCGTGTTTGGAAATACGCCAACAACATCGGCCAGCTCCCCTGCGGCTTCCTGTTGGGGTCTGAAACGGCCAGTACGGTGAGTTCCCGTGGGGTCTACAAGTTTCCCGTGGAGTGGTCGAAGACCCTGACCTATCCCGACGGCCAGTGTAATGGCTATGACACGCAATGGTGCTCGTGGAGCAATCTGCCCGAAGAGGACTTCATGGCCCAGAGCGACGCTCCCTACACCATTGGCCAGTTTGTTTGGACGGGCTTCGACTATTTGGGCGAGCCTACGCCCTACGATGAGTATTGGCCCTCACGCAGCAGCTATTTCGGCATTTGCGATTTGGCCGGACTGCCCAAGGACCGCTATTATCTCTACCGCGCCCAGTGGAACACCCGTGAACACACCACACACGTGCTTCCCCATTGGACTTGGCCGGGGAGGGAGGGGGAGATTACTCCAGTCTTCGTCTATACGGATTATCCCTCAGCCGAACTCTTCGTCAATGGCAAGAGCCAAGGCCGAAGGTCGAAGGCCAAGATAGAGGATGGGGAGTTCTCCACGGGAGTCCCGGCATCGCCCGAGGATGCAAAGCGGCGTGCCGCACGCTACAGGCTGATGTGGGACGACGTGAGGTACGAGCCGGGTGAGCTTAGGGTGGTTTATTATGACGTCAAAGGCCAGGCCGTGGCTGAGTCGGTGGAGCGGACCGCCGATGAGGCGCGCCGAATCTCGCTCAAGCCCGACCGCACTGCTCTCAAGGCCGACGGAGAGGATCTCTGCTATGTCACAGTCTCGCTGCTTGACGAGAATGGCACGGAGCTGCCCACGGCTGACGACGAGATGGAGTTTGAGGTCAGCGGCTCCGGGGTCTTCCGTGGAGTCTGCAATGGCGACGCCACAAGTCTGGAGTCCTTCACGCAGCCCTGCATGAGGCTCTTCAGCGGCAAGCTCGTCGTTGTCGTGCAGCAGAAGGGTGGCAAGGGCAACATACACCTCAAGGTGACCGACCTGCGGCATCCGGAGTTGTCGGCAGCGTTGGATGTGCCGGTGGAATAGCCACAAGGCAGCGTGAGACCGCCAGGAGGCCAACTTTTGGCGGTATCTTATGCAAATCGCCAACAAAAGATGTTAAAACCTCCATTCCCTATGGTGTAACCGATTATTTTTATTACTTTTGCAGTCCGAAAAGGATGGGGTTCCGTAGCTCAACTGGATAGAGCAACAGCCTTCTAAGCTGTGGGTTTTGGGTTCGAGTCCCAACGGAATCACCAATGACATATCATGCGAACACTTCGAAAAGGTTCAATATCAATTAGTTAAGAACCTTCAAAGCAATTCAAACATCGCTCATGGTATCACATTTTTGGGCTTTTGGGGGTCTATAAATGCAGATAAACGAGGTTTTGTGATACCAATGTGATACCACTTGTGATACCAAAACCAAAGGATTATGGGAATGCCAACCGTGAGGCTCGTCTTCGACAGGAAGCACGTCGCGACGAGGAATAGGAGAGGTCTCGTCAGATGGACGTATGCTACGAGAGGAAGAGAAGATGGATAAGCATGGGCATAAGTCTGTAATCATACTTGTTCTACAACCAAATTTAAGGCTGGTTCTATAAATTAGGTCGAGTCGTATTGGGCCCAGCTCCCACCTTTTCTCGCCATGGCAGAGTTCAAGCAAGCTTGGCTCTGCTCATTTGGCTTATCGAAAAGGTTCTGCAAGATAACGGGATTCAAAATGTAAGTTGAAGAGGGAGCGTAGCGGGCTACACGACCGATGAGGCTTGACGTTTTGAAACCGATAGATGCAGAAGACGACCGAAACGACAACTGCACTTTATCGATTATTCTATCAGCCTTCTATATAACTAAACCGTTATTCATATAGTAGGAGGTGCGGCGTCCCCGCCGCACATTCTTTCATGGTGCGGCATCCCCGCCGCGCTTGCTTTCACGGCGGGACGGTCTTGTCTCCCTTGCTTGCACGGCG
>SFCY01000073.1 GCA_004558865.1 Bacteroidales bacterium | reverse complement strand
CTTCTCTAACTTACTGCGATCCAATAGGGATTGGAGCCTCTCTTTTTTCTTTTCCATCTTTTCTTTTTGAGGTGTCAACCATATTTAAAAAAAGACAGATGGTTAAAATTTCGCTTCAACAGGTTATTTTTTCTCCCTCACATCATCATTTTTGAAAATAATATGTTATTTTTGCAGATGTTATGAATATGTTATGAGCGAAGAGATTATTGAGAAAACAATTGACTTGGACAAAATCATCGCCGACAAGATGGGGAGCAAGGCCCGGTTTGTGCCTCGCCTTGCCATCGACTGGTTGCGCAAGACCGTCCACGAGGACGAGGTCAACGGCTTCCTCTGGCGCTCGCGCGGCTTGACCGGCACACCGTGGCTGGAGGAATGCGTGCGCTATCTCGACATGACGCTCGACCTCGTCGGCGAGGAGAACCTCCCCAAGAAAGACGACGGCAAACTCTACACCTTCGTTTCCAACCACCCTCTGGGCGGCGCCGACGGCGTGGCGCTCGGGGCCATCATAGGCCGCCACTACGACGGGCGCTTCCGCTATCTCGTCAACGACCTGCTCATGAACCTCCCTGGCCTCGCCCCGCTATGCATACCCATCAACAAGACGGGCAAGCAGAGCCGCGACTTCCCACGGATGGTGGAGGCGGGATTCCAAGGCGACAACCACATCCTGATGTTCCCCGCCGGACTCTGCTCGCGAAAAACCAACGGCAAGATACACGACCTGCCCTGGAAGAAGACGTTCATATCGAAAAGCGTGGAGTACCACCGCGACGTGGTGCCCATCCACTTCGGCGGCAGCAACAGCGACAAGTTCTACCGCATTGCCAACATCTGCAAGTCGCTGCACCTAAAATTCAACGTGGCCATGCTCTTCCTCGTGGACGAGATGTACAAGAACGTACACAAGGAGTTCCGCGTGGCCTTCGGCAAGCCCATCCCCTGGCAGACCTTCGACAAGAGCCACACGCCGCAGGAATGGGCCAAGATTGTAGAAGACAAGGTTTACGAATTATAAACATCATGGAAGAAGAAATCATCCAGCCTATCGACAGGGAACTGCTCAAGCGTGAGCTTACGCCAGAGCGGCAACTGAGAATGACCAACAAGAGTCACAACGAGATTTACGTGGTCACGGCAAAAGAGGCGCCCAACGTGATGAAAGAGATTGGGCGGCTGCGGGAGGAGGCCTTCCGCACCGCTGGAGGCGGTACGGGAAAAAGCATGGACATCGACGAGTTCGACACGATGGACCACGGATGCAAGCAACTCATCGTGTGGAATCCCGAAAACGACGAAATCATCGGCGGATACCGCTACCTCTTCGGAAAGGACTGGAAGATTCAGCCCGACGGACAGCCCCATCTGGCCACAAGCCACATGTTCCACTTCTCCAGAAAGTTCATGAGAGAATATGCTCCCTACACCGTGGAATTGGGACGCTCATTCGTCAGCCTCGACTACCAGAACGTGAGGCAGAACACCAAGTCAATCTTCGCACTCGACAACCTGTGGGACGGCCTGGGCGCGCTGACCGTGATCAACCCCGACTGCAAATACTTCTTCGGCAAGATGACCATGTACCCCAACTACATCCGCCGCGGACGCGACATGATACTCTATTTCCTCAAGAAGCACTTCGACGACAAGGAAAACCTCATCATCCCCATCAAGCCGCTGAAGATCGAGACCCCAGAGGAAGAATTGAGGAAGATATTCTGCGAGGACGACTTCAAGGCCGACTACCGCATCCTCAACCACGAGATACGCAAGTTGGGCTACAACATTCCGCCCTTGGTCAACGCCTACATGAACCTGAGCCCCACCATGAAACTCTTCGGCACAGCCATCAACTACGGCTTCGGCGACGTGGAGGAGACGGGCATTCTGATAGCCGTGGACGAGATATTCGAGGAGAAGCGCATACGCCACATCGAGAGCTTCGTGAAGGAACACCCAGAGGCCCTGCGCCTCACCAGCGGCGCAAACAACTTGATTTACAAGGAAAAATAACACACTCCCCCCAACAAGACACAACCGATATCCGCTGTGCCGTTTTTCAACGAATTACTCGAATTGCTCGAATGTGTGTTCGACTGATTCGTTTCATTCGTTGAAAAAAAAGGTTGAGTGTGTGAGCGAGGGCAATGGCCATCAACCCGCTGGACAGATGAAACAAGACTGACGGGGAGAAAGGGAAGAACGGGCAAAAGCAGCCCGCCAGCGAGCAACCCCACCCCACCATGAAAGGCAGGAACTAAGGACATGGGGAGAGGACACGGCCTAAAAAAGCTCCCTCACCACTCCGAGCGTCTTCAGCTCGGGAAAGGCGGGGATGTGGAGCCGGTAGAAATCAAGGATCACGTCGACACAGCGGTTGCGCTGCTCGCGCGACATGCGGAAGAGGCGCATCGTGGTGAAGCTGAGCCTCATCAGCCCCACCATCGCCTCGGCCTCATCGGCTTGGATATAGTCGGGATGAGGAGGCACGGTGGTGGAGAAGCAGCCGCTGCGCAGGTCGAAACAAGCTCCAGGCTCATAGCTCTCAAGGTTTGGGAAAAAGCCCAAAAACATCGAGAGCCGAATCATGAAAACCAAATGGAAGTTGGCATAGCCCTCCGAGGCCATGTCGAGCCATTCCACACTGTCCACAACATAGTCGAACAGCGTGGCCACGTCCTGCTCGTCGCGGGTGGCATGGCGCAGGAACTCGGCCACGAAAAACACCAACGGCATCTTATAGGGATTGGCGGTGAGCGAGGTCCACGGCCGGGACATCCTCACCTCGGAGAAACGCTGCAGCGTGCGGTTGGGGCGCAGGGTGAAGTCGGCGTCGAGCAACGTCAGCGGCTGGAAGAGCCTGCGGTGGACGCGCCCATGCGGACTCTGCGAGAGCCTGACGATGAACGACTGCCGGCCGGCCTGTCGCGTGAGAAGGTCCACGATGAGCTGGCGGTCGCCATAGTTGACGGTGGAAAGGACAAGAGCGGGGGGCTTCATGTACTCATTTGCATTTTAGAAGCAAAAATAGTAAAAATCAGCTGTTTAAAGAAAATATTTGGAAGAAAATTTGCGCATATAAGAAAAAACAGCTACCTTTGCACCCGCAATTCAAAGCGACGGTCCATTCGTCTATCGGTTAGGACGAGAGATTTTCATTCTCTAAAGAGCAGTTCGACTCTGCTATGGACTACAAACAATAAAAATAGAAGACAAAACAAGATGGCAAATCACAAATCATCACTTAAAAGAATCCGCCAGACAAAGGTGAGAACGCTGCACAACAAATATTACGCAAAGACGATGCGTAACGCTGTGCGCAAGCTGCGCGGCACAAAGGATAAGGAAGAGGCTGTCAAGCTGTATCCCGCTGTTCAGAAGATGCTTGATAAGTTGGCCAAGACCAACATCATCCACAAGAACAAAGCTGCCAACCTGAAGTCAAGCCTGAGCCAGTACATCAACAAGCTCGGCTAATCTTCCTTGCACAAAGATACCTTACTGAGGCCGCAACTCGACGAGTTGCGGCCTTTAGCGTATCCAAACAATCGCAGGGACCACAGAACCCAGGCCAGGCCGCGACTAATAATACCCTCCCGCGTAATGGCGCAGATAAGGCTCGGCCACCTGGTAGCGAATCTTATAGATGGCTCCGGTGTGGTTGCGGGCAGGGCCTATCACCACCACCCAACCATCGATGAAGCCCACGTCGCCCACATAGAGGTCGTCGGCACGGCCCACCTCCATGGGAAGGTCGCCGCGAAACTGCCACATGAGCTGCTTGATCTGCCGCTCCGGGCAGTTGAACACCTCGTCGGCGGAGAGCCTGTGGCCGTCGGCCTTGCTGAAGGTGGCACAGTCCTGCGATGTCCACTCCACGCTGTCGCGGTCGCGCACCGTGGCGAGGAAGGTCACGCAGCTCGGGTCCTCAAAGGCCCATTCTATCTCCACCCGGCGCTGGCCGCCGCCAGAGGCCACGTAGTCGCTGGCCGCCCGCTGGAGCAGAGCCGGAAAGTCGTCGCAGCTCACCCGCAGCGGAGCGTCGATGCCCAACACCTCGCACACCCATTGGCGGGCTTGGATGAGGCACGCGCCGGGCCCCACGGAGGGGAAGTCCACCCGCGCGTCGAACGACGACCCGCCACCGCTCTCCTGGCAGTTGTAGGTCTGCACATCGAAGAAGTCCTCCGCTTCCAAAGGTCCGCAGACCAGAAGCAAAAGGCACAGAACCGTATATTTGAAAACCATTTCCATTTGCGTGTTGCAAAGGTAATAAAAAGCCGGCAAAATTTCCTCATTCGGGCATTTTTTGTTATCTTTGCATGTTAATTGACGAATCCTAAAGAAATGGCAGAAAATCAAGAAATAGAGAACAACTATTCCGCCTCCAACATCCAGGTGCTGGAAGGATTGGAAGCCGTGCGCAAGCGTCCGGCCATGTATATCGGCGACATCAGCGAGAAGGGACTCCACCACCTCATCAACGAGACGGTGGACAACTCCATCGACGAGGCCATGGCTGGCTACTGCAAGAACATCACCGTGACGCTCTGCGAGGACGGCAGCTGCGTGGTGGAGGACGACGGACGAGGAATCCCCGTCGACGAGCACAAGAAGCTCCACAAGAGCGCACTTGAGGTGGTGATGACAGTGCTCCACGCAGGAGGCAAGTTCGACAAGGGCTCCTACAAGGTGAGCGGCGGCCTGCACGGCGTGGGCGTGAGCTGCGTCAACGCCCTCTCTACACACATGATTTCACAAGTGTTCCGCGACGGCAAAATCTACCAGCAGGAATACGAGAAAGGCAAGCCCCTCTACCCCGTGAAGGTGGTGGGCGAGACCGAGAAGCGAGGCACCAGGCAGCAGTTCTGGCCCGACGGCTCCATCTTCACCACGACCACATTCAAATGGGACATCGTGGCCAACCGCATGCGGGAGCTGGCCTTCCTCAACGCCGGCATCTCCATCAGGCTCGTCGACGAGCGCCCCGACCCCGAGACGGGAAAGACGCGTGAGCAGACTTTCCACGCCAAGGACGGACTGAAAGAGTTTGTGCGCTACATCGACCGCCACCGCCAGCACCTCTTCGACGACGTGATCTATCTCAAGACCGAGAAGCAGGGGGTGCCCATCGAGGTGGCCATCATGTACAACACCGACTACACGGAGAACCTCCATTCCTACGTCAACAACATCAACACCATAGAGGGCGGAACCCACGTGACGGGATTCCGCATCGCCCTCACCCGCACGCTGAAGAACTATGCCGACAACGACCCACAGATAGCCAAGCAGATAGAGAAGGCCAAGATAGAAATCGCGGGCGAGGACTTCCGCGAGGGCCTCACGGCCGTGATCAGCATCAAGGTGGCCGAACCCCAGTTTGAGGGACAGACCAAGACGAAATTAGGCAACAGCGAAGTGGCCGGAGCCGTGCAGCAGGCTGTGGGCGAGGCCCTGTCCAACTACTTGGAAGAGCACCCCAACGAGGCCAAGATGATATGCAACAAGGTGATCCTCGCCGCCACGGCGCGCATCGCCGCCCGAAAGGCCCGCGAGAGCGTGCAGCGCAAGACGGTGATGAGCGGAGGCGGACTGCCCGGAAAGCTGGCTGACTGCTCGCTCAAAGACCCCAAGGAGACGGAGATATTCCTCGTCGAGGGCGACTCGGCAGGAGGCTCGGCCAAACAGGGCCGCGACCGCTTCCACCAGGCCATCCTCCCGCTCAGGGGTAAGATCCTCAACGTGGAGAAGGTGCAGCGACACAGGGTGTTCGAGGCCGAGTCGGTGATGAACATCATACAGAGCATAGGCGTGAGGTTTGGCGTGGAGGGCGAAGACGACTTCGAGGCCAACATCGACAAGCTGCGCTACGACAAGATCATCATCATGACCGATGCCGACGTCGATGGCTCACACATCGACACGCTCATCATGACACTCTTCTATCGCTACATGCCACGCGTGATAGAGCAGGGACACCTCTACATCGCCACGCCGCCCCTCTACAAGTGCACCTACAAGAACAAGGTGAGCGAATACTGCTACACCGACCAGCAGCGACAGGCCTTCCTCGACAAATACGGCGAGGGAGTGGAGGACAAGAACATCCACACCCAACGCTACAAAGGTTTGGGCGAGATGAACCCGGAGCAGCTCTGGGAGACCACCATGGATCCCAAGACACGACTGCTGAAGCAGGTGACGATAGAGAACGCCGCCGACGCCGACGAGGTGTTCTCCATGCTCATGGGCGACGACGTGGAGCCACGCCGCGAGTTTATCGAACAGAATGCAACATACGCCAATATCGACGCATAACGTAAGATTCATAACCGCGTCCCCAGACTCAATCCTGATGCCTGGGGACGTTTTTCGTTTCAAGCAACAGACCGTAACCGCGGAGTGGAAAAAAGCAACCATAAACCAACAACAACCACAAGCCACGCAATGCGCCACACCATAGCCCTCCTGCTGCTCATGCTCAGTCCCCTCGCCGCCACGGCTCAGGAGTTTGGAATGAACTGGATAAGAAGCGCCACAGCCCAGGAGGGACACGGCGTGCTGTTCCGCAAGATGGTGACCGGGGCCAAGGAACCCGACCATGCGTGGCTGGAAGTGGCCTCGCAGGGCTATGTCGACGTCTACGTCAACGAGCGCAACATCGACCGCCACGCGCCCGTAGTCAGCCAGAAGGCACCCATCACGGTGCGCCGCTTCGACATCACGCCCTTCCTGCGCGAGGACACCAACGTGGTGGCAGTGGAGTATTTCCCGCGCGACACGATGCCGGCCGACCGCCAGCTCGCCATCAACATTTACGGACTATACACCGACGGCTCGCCCCTGACGCTGCAGACCGACGCCACATGGCTCTGCAGAGCCTCGCAGCGGCAATGGATGGACGGGGACGAGGAGCTGCAGGACGCCACCATCAACACCGAGGGCTGGAACGCCACACAATACGCACCCGCTCTCTGGACGGGCGCCGACGAGGTGGAGCCAAAAGAGACGAAGCCCATGGAAGCCTTCGACGACTACAGCCTGCCCTACCGCCCCTGCCTCATGACGGAACAGCGGTTTTTCGACAACGCCGGCTCCTGCACCCACTACGACTTCGGCCCGGCACTCGTGGGCTTCCTGCGCGTCACGCTCCGCGGCCCCCGGCGTGGCGACATCCTCCACTTCGGCCCACTCACCTACGTATGCAGCGGCGAGCTCGACGAGCAGGCCTTCACAAAGTTCGTACCCCGCACCATCCGCCGCGTGAAAGCCTGGGGCGAGGGGGGCTACGACCGCGAATGGATCCAATTCTTCCAGGCCATCGGCGTAGCGCGAGACTTGCCAGGCATCTTAGGGAATGGCTGAGACGGAAATGTCGTTTACATGGAAGATGTATTGGACGAATTGCGATGGGGCGCATGGACAATTAACAACAAGCACAGAATCGCGAGATTGAAAAGCTGTCGGAAGAAATACGCCATCTCGGCAAATGACAATAAAGTTTCTCAGAAAATATCACTACCTTTGCAAAAACAAAAAATCCAACCAATGAGCAAACCCACCACCATCACCTTGGACAAGCTGCAGGAGGCCAATGCGGGCCTGGTCCTGAGCGGGCAGATAGCCATCATCGACAACTTCCGCCTGGACGAGATGCCAAGGCAGGCACAGCTCGTCGATTGCCACCTGCTGTGGCTCTGCGAGGCGGGCTCGGCCAAGTATGTATGCGACACCAACGACTACGTGACCTGCCCCAACGACTTCAGCATCATCAGCCGCGGGCAACTCATCGAGGACTTCCACGTCAGCCCCGACTACAAAGGAGTGGGCATGGTCATCACGCAAGAGTTCTACACCGAAATCATCCGCAACGTGCATGAGCTGGCATCCATCTTCCTCTTCACGCGCAACAACCCCGTGTCGCACCTGCTCGACAACGAGGCCGACACCTTCAAGCTATACCGCAACAAGATAAAGGAGAAGATAGCCGAGAAGGACCACATCTTCCGCACGGCCGTGGTGCAGTCGCTCTTCACCACCATGGTCTACGACCTGGGCAACGCCATCTTCCGCATAGAGAAGCAGCAGATGCAGCCGCATGGCCACACAAGGGCTGAGACCATCTTCTTCAAGTTCATCAAGCTCTTGGCCGAAAATTACCGCGAGGAGAGGCAAGTGAGCTGGTACAGCAGACAGATGAGCATATCGCCCAAATACCTCTTCGAAATGGTGAAGGAGGTGAGCGGGCGCACGCCCAACGAATGGATTGACACGTATGTGGTGAAGGAAATCAGACTCATGCTCAAGAACAGCAACCTCAGCGTGAAGGAAATCGCCAACGAGATGCACTTCAACAACCAAAGCTTCATGGCCAAATACTTCAAGTTCCACGTGGGGATGACGCCCACGGAGTACAGGAAACGATAAGGGCAGCCCCGCCGCAATTGTGAATGATACGAATTGAAAAAAGTCCACTTGCTCACGCAAATGGACTTTTTTCTTCCCTCCCTGCTTCGCAACAGGAAGAAAACAACTTACTGCGGAAAAAAATTCCGTATTAACTAAATCTCACGTTACGTGGATTCACCAATCCACTCACGGCATAAAAGAGCCGCTTTAACGTATAGGTAATAATATTAACCAAAATCCTTATGCCGCAAAATTAGCAAAAAATCGCCAATCCGCAAACTTTTTTGCAATAAAGAATGTTTATTTCGCCATTCGTGCAAAACATTAAGCCCGAGAGCAAAGCATCGCCTAATGGCCGATGCTCTTCGCCGCCTCGCACAGCTCATCATACCATTCTTGGCCAAACATGCGCACAAGGGGCGACCTAAGGAACTGGTATACTTTCAGATGCAGCTCGCGGCCCTTTCTCACGGCGTCGGTGCAAACGCTCCAACGATGATAGTTGATGCCTACAAGGCCATCCTTGAAACGCTTCATGCGGATGGGATACAGGGCGCAGGAGATGGGCTTGACAAAACCCGTGCGCCCCTGCCGGTAGGCGCGCTCCAGGGCGCAGAGGCAGCAGCCCTTGTCATAACAGGTGAACACGCAGTCGCGGCCACCCACTATGCTGGTGACAAGCTCGCCGTCGACGTCGGTGTAGGCCACGCCCTGCCTGTCGATGACGGCCTGGGCAGACGCGCTGAGCTCGGGCCACACCTCGTCGAGAGCGTCCTCAATAGCCATCACTTCGTCGAGAGAGACCGGCGCACCGGCGTCGCCCTCCACGCAGCACTGGCCCTTGCAACGCTCCAAGTCGCAGCAAAACTCCTCCGTGATGATGTCGGGGGATACAAGCACATTGCCAATCTGGATAATATGTAGTTCCATAACTTACGATTCGCTATCAAAAAGGGGGTAGCCTCTCCCCCACTACCATTCTATCTCCTCTTCTCCGTTGGCCTTGAGGTAGGCGTTGCAGCGGCTGAACTGGTGCTGCCCGAACCAGCCTCCGCGGTTGGCGCTAAGGGGCGAGGGATGCGCACTCTCAAGGATGAGGTTGCGCGAGGGGTCGATAAGAGTCTTCTTACTGCGTGCGTAACCGCCCCAAAGCATATAAACAATGTGGCTGCGGCGGGCGTTGAGCGCGCTGATGGCGGCATCAGTGAAGACCGTCCAGCCCAAAGGCTGATGGCTGTTGGCCTGATGGGCGCGTACGGTGAGCGTGGCGTTGAGGAGCAGCACTCCCTGGCGCGCCCAGCGTGAGAGGTCGCCGTCAGCGGGAACGGGGCGTCCCAGGTCTGCGTGAATCTCCTTGAAGATGTTGACCAACGACGGCGGCATCTGTATGCCCTGCGGCACAGAGAAGCTGAGCCCCATGGCCTGGCCCTGCTCATGGTAGGGATCCTGCCCGATGATGACCACCCGCACCCTGTCGAACGGACAAAGGTTGAAGGCGTTGAAGATCAGCTGTCCCGGGGGATAGCACACATTGTGGAGATATTCCTGACGCACAGCCGAAGTGAGTTGTTCGAAGTAAGGCTTAACAAACTCGCCACTAAGTGCTTCGCCCCATGAAGGCTCTATCTTTACTGATACCATGACCGACCCATATTGTTACCGAATAGGCTTCTGATGAAAAGCTTGAATATTAATTTTTTGTGCAGACTTTAAATCCTGCACAAGGGAACAGATACAATAAAGCCCTTCCGCCACGCAATGTGGAAAAAGGGCTTTATCATTTATGCCTTACCCTGGTTGGCCACAGCGGCAGCCTTAGCGGCAATGGCAGCAGCGTCGCCAAGATAGTAGTCCTTTACGAGATTGAGATCATCGTCAAACTCGAATACGTAAGGAGTAGCTGTCGGGATATTCAGACCCGAGATGTCCTTGTCGGAAATGCCCTTAAGATGCTTGACGATACCGCGCAGAGAGTTGCCGTGAGCAGCCACAATGATGCTGTCCACCTCCTTGAGCTTCGGGAAGATGGTTGTCTCCCAGAAAGGCATCACGCGGGCTATACAGTCTTTGAGGCTCTCCGTCTTGGGAAGATACTGTGTGGGCACCTTAGCGTAGCGAGGATCAGCGAGGGCAGAACCCGTTCCGTCGGCAGCGAGGTCGTGAGGAGCTACATCGTAGCTGCGGCGCCACTGCAGCACCTGCTCGTCACCATACTTCTGGGCGGTCTCCTTCTTGTTGAGACCCTGGAGAGCACCATAGTGCTTCTCGTTGAGACGCCAAGTCTTCACTACGGGGATCCAGTCTTCGTCCATAGCGTCGAGCACGTTGTTGAGCGTCTTCACGGCACGCTTCAGATAGGAAGTGTAGGCGATGTCGAAATGATAGCCCTCTTTCTTCATCAGAGTGCCGGCATCAAAAGCCTCCTTCTTGCCTTTTTCAGTAAGATCAACGTTGGTCCATCCTGTGAAGCGGTTCTCAAGATTCCACTGGCTCTCGCCGTGGCGGATAAGTACTATTCTTTTCATTGTCTTGTGATATAATGTAATTGATTGCTTTGCTTCGTTCGTGCCACAAAGATAATAAAAAAATATCAGAGCGACACTGATTTTACATCTAATTAAGCGAATTAACCGAATTGAATATTATCAACTGCAAAGATACTGACTTTCAGCCAAACGGCAAAATTGCAGAGAAAGATTTAAGGACACAGCGGATGTTTTCCGTGGATTGGATATGTTGTTTCATTTCGTATAGTCCTGACTTCGCCAATGCGTAAATGGTAATGGAAAATCATGGACAGGCTTACGCTCCATAG
>SFCY01000072.1 GCA_004558865.1 Bacteroidales bacterium | reverse complement strand
CTCAAAACGTAAGTTGAAGAGGGAGTGTAGCGGGCTACACGACCGATGAGACTTGACGTTTTGAGACCGATAGATGCAGAAGACGACCGAAACAACATGTATCCGTATCGCCTAATTTTCTAAACCTAATTTTTAGAACTGGCCTTAAGAAATATAAGTGACCTAAGCCGCGACGATTGGAACCAGCCTATACTGTTGTTGGCTCAGTTTGCCCAATCAGCCGGTCGGGGTCGAGCGGGCGCATGTCGTCGTCGAAGCGCGTGCCGGCAAAGGCCAGTGTGGCCACACTGACGCGCACGCCCTGCACTTTGGCAAGCTCACAGGCACAGGCCGAGAGCGTGGCTCCCGTGGTGCAGACATCGTCGACGAGCAGGATGCTGCGATGCTCCAACCGCTTGGGGTGCGCCACGCTGAACACGCCGGCCACATTCTCCTGCCGCTCCTGGCGGCTGAGATGCGTCTGCGACCGATGGAAGGACGTTCGGCGAAGGCTTCGCGCATCCATGCCGACACCCGTCTCGTGGGCCAAGCCAGCCGCTATGGCCTCGCTCTGGTTGTAGCCGCGCTGCCGTTTCCGCTTGGGCGACAAGGGGACGGGGACGATGAGGTTGATGTCGTCGAAGAACCCGTTTGCCGCCAGCTCACGCGCCATCAGCTGTCCGAGGCCGTAGCCAATGTCGGGACGGGAGTAGTATTTCAGTTTGTAGATGGCCCGGGCCGTTGGCGAGCCGGCCTTGTAGAAGAACAGGGCGGCGGCCTTGTCCACGGGGGCGAGGTGCCAGAAGAGCATGGCCATGTCGTTGTCGTAGGGATTCAAGGCGTAGCCCGTGCGCGGAAGCGACAGGTTGCACCCCACGCACACCAATTGCTCGCACGCTCCCAACCGCATGCCGCACACAGCGCAAGGGCGGGGAGCCAACGTGTCCATCCACCGGCGGAAGAACAGCGGGAGAAGATGGCCACGCGACGTCATTCGAGCGTGTCCTCCTGTACATTGTCCACACACTTGCGGATGAGGTCGAGCGTGTAGCCGCGGCCCATGGCAAACTTGATGAGTTTGCAGCTGCGCTCATAGTCGGAAGCCGCCGTGATTTGCCGCCACTTGGCCTTGAGCAGCGGACGCAGCTGGGCGAGGTATTCCTCGTCGTCGACAGCGTCGAGTACGGGAGCGAACACGCCCTCCTCCACGCCCTTCATCAGCAGGGCCTGCTCTATCTTGCGGCGTCCCCAGCCATTGTAGCGTATCTTGTCGGCCACGAAAGCCCGGGCATAACGGGCGTCGTCGACGAACTTCTGCTCGACGAGCTGTTGCAGCACACGCTGCCGCGCATCGTCGGGCAACTGCCATTGGCGCATCTTCTGAAGCATCTCGCCGCTGCTGTGCTCCGCCTTGACGCAGAGGCCGGAGAGCCTGACGAGAGCCTCCTTCTCGGTAATGGGTTTCTTTAGCATCTTTGTTGTACAGTTTGTTTGGTGACCATCCGCCAACATCCCTCCGACACGGCGCTAATGGCGGGGCCGTGCTTTTTGGCGATCGCCGATGGTCTCTTGGTCTTTATAGGATGACAGCCCACCTTTCATAGGATGGCAGCCAAACTCACGCAGAATCACCGCCGGCCAAGGGCATAGCGGCGGTGGCCATAGTCGTCGACGACGACTTCCACAGAGCCGAAGCCAAGGCCGCGCATCAGTTCCGCCGTGTCGTCGGCGAAGCGCGGGTTGACCTCGAAGAGCAGCCAGCCCCCCTCCACCAAGGCCTTGGAGGCATAGCGCGAGATGGAGCGGTAGAACCGCAGCGGGTCGTCGTCGGGCACGAAGAGGGCCAGACGGGGCTCATGGTCGACCACCAAGGGCTCCATGTCCCTGCGCTCACTCTCGGCCACGTATGGCGGATTGCTCACCACGACATCCCACCGCCGCACATCGCCGGGGGGGGCGAGGGCGTTGCAGCGGCGAAACTCCACCCGCGCCCCAAGCCGCGAGGCGTTGCCGGCGGCCACACTGAGCGCAGCCTCGGAGATGTCCCACGCCTCCACACGGCTCCCGCCACACTCCAAGGCCAGCGACACGGCAATGCACCCCGAGCCCGTGCCGACATCGAGCGCGCGGCAGCCCGCAGCCATCCGCCCGGCGGCCAGCTCCACAAGCCGAGCCGTCTCAGGACGGGGGATGAGCACCGACGGATTGACGTGGAAGACACGCCCACGGAAGTCGGCCTGGCCAAGAACATACTGTACGGGCTCACCTTGTTGGAGGCGTTTGAAAATTTTATCCAGCAACATTTTCTGTTCTGCGGATAATTCGTTAACTTTGCCACATACTAAATCAGTGAGCGAAAGCCCAAATCGCAAATCAAGCACGGTGCGAGCCACGGCCTGTGCCTCGCCGGCGGAATAGAGCGGCGTCAAGCTGCGCCACAACTCAGTGTATGTCATGCTGCAAACTTACAAAAAAAATTGCAATCACGGCTGCTCTTCCACCATAAAATCACCGTGCGCCTTTGGTACATGCCATTAAGGTCGGTTCTAAAAATTAGGTCGAGGCGTATTGGGCCCAGCGCCCACCTTTTCTCGCCATGGCAGAGCTCAAGCAAGCTTGGCTCTGCTCATTTGGCTTATCGAAAAGGTTCTGCCAGCTATCGGGACTCAAAACGTAAGTTGAAGAGGGAGCGTAGCGGGCTACACGACCGATGAGACTTGACGTTTTGAGACCGATAGATGCAGAAGACGACTGAAATAACATATATACATATCGGCTTGGTTTCTAAACCTAATTTTTAGAACCGGCCTTAATAAGAGAAACAAATGAATCAAGAGGAGACCGACAGACTATTCATGCGCCGTTGCCTGCAACTGGCCCGCAACGGCATCTATGGGGCCAAGCCCAACCCCATGGTGGGGGCCGTCATCGTCAGCGCCGACGGCCGCATCATCGGAGAGGGCTACCACGCCCACTGCGGACAGGGCCACGCAGAGGTCAACGCCTTTGCCTCGGTGAGGCCCGAGGACGAGCCGCTGCTCCACGAGTCGACAATCTACGTGTCGCTGGAGCCTTGCTCCCATTATGGCAAGACCCCGCCCTGCGCCGACCTGATCATCAGCAAGGGTCTGAGGCGGGTGGTGTGCGGCTGCGTCGACCCCTTTGCCAAGGTGCGTGGACGGGGCATCCAGAAGCTGCGCGACGCCGGCATAGAGGTCACCGTGGGCGTGATGCGCGAGGAATGCCTCCGCCTCAACAACCGCTTCATCACCTGCAACACCCTCCACCGCCCCTACGTGATGCTGAAGTGGGCCCAGACAGCCAACTTCCGCCTCAACCGCGGCGACGGCCGACAGCTCCACATCTCCACACCATGGACCCAGGCCTTGATGCACAAGCTCCGCTCGGAGTTCGACTGCATCCTCGTGGGCTACAACACCATCATCACCGACCACCCGCAGCTCAACGTGCGCTCCTGGGTGGGCCCCAACCCCACGCGCCTCGTGCTGAGCGGCAGCCACAAGCTGCCCGAGGGCTTCTTGGGATTCGGGAGCATAGAAGAGGCCCTGCGCTGGATGGGCGACAACGGCAAGCAGTCGCTCCTCGTGGAAGGCGGGGCGGCGACACTGAGAGGCTTCATCGAGGCCGACTGCTGGGACGCCATCCGCGTGGAGACCGGCACGATGTCGGTGTCGTGCGGCACGCCCGCCCCACAGCTGCCCAAGGACATCCAGCTGGCCCGCCGCGAGATTGTAGATGGCAACATCATCGAGACCTACAACAGGAAACTGTAAGCACCTTTTCAACCTTAAACACAATTTCATGTTTATGGAAACAACAAGCAGAAGAAACAAGAACAAGCGGCGCCATCTGCTGCGCGACTATTTTTTATTGACCATCTCCATGATCATCGGCGGCGTGGGCTGGCAATTCCTCTTGCTGCCCAACCACATCACGATGGGAGGCTTGGCCGGCATATCGTCCATCGTCTATTGGGGCACGGGTCTGCCCGCCCAATACATCTTCTTCGGCCTCAACTTCGTGCTGCTCTCGGTGGCCCTCTGGGTATTGGGGTGGCGCTTCTGCGTGAAGACCATCTACGCCGTGGTGGTGTTCACGGTGGTGGCCTCGCTGTGTGAGGACGCCGCCATGTCGGCCCACCTCCTCGCCGACCAGAAGTTCATGGCCACGGTGGTGGGCGGCGTGCTCATGGGCACGAGCATCGGCCTGGGCCTGGCCTCGGGAGGCAGCACGGGAGGCTCGGATGTCATCGCCGCCATTGTGCACCACTACAAGGACATCTCATTGGGCCACGTCATCCTCATTTGCGACCTCACCATCATCACCTCATCCTATCTGGTGCTCCACAACTGGGAAGAGGTATTCTATGGCTACGTGCTGCTCTTCATCCTCTCCTTCTTCGTCGACTACATCGTCAACAGCATGCACATGAGCGTGCAGTTCTTCATCGTCAGCAGCAAGTGGCGCGACATTGGCGAGGCCATCAACGAGTATGCCGAGCGTGGCTGCACTACCCTCGACGGCAACGGATTCTACACGGGAAAGGAACTCAAGGTGGTGTTCTGCATTGCCAAGAAGTCGGAGAGCCACCTCATCTTCGACCTCATCGACGAGATTGACCCCAACGCCTTCGTGGCGCAGAGCCCCTGCACGGGCGTCTACGGACAGGGATTCGACCGGTTCAGAACCCACAAGAAGCTCATCGCCAAGCAGCCACAAACCGATGGGAATCACACCCATAGGGAGAAATAGGCAGGCCATTTGGCCGATTTATATACGCAAAACAAGAATTCTTTGGGGTTTTATGAAGAAAACATCGAAATAATTTTGCAACGCGGAAGTTTTTACTTATATTTGCAGGGATAATAAAGGTGTCGAAGGGTCGGCTCCAAAATCATTATCCTACCTCCGCGCCAAGCGCCGGAGGCCCTTAGTTACATGTTTGTACAACAATGACAACCTGTGAAGGCGTATCATGGTGCATAATAATTCTTTCAAACTAAAGAAATTGTGGGACAGGCTCTCAACATGAGGCTGTGCTTTCGGCCAGGCCGGAGTGGGAGTCGTCTTGCTTTCTAAACTTTATAATCACAATGGAGCAGTGGGAATAGACTTTTTTGTTAGATAGATTTCCGAACAATACTGCTCCAGGGACCGGGTCTCTTTTCGTGAGGAAAGGAATCCGGCCTTACTGTTTTTGGGCGTCCCCCTCCCTTCCACGCCCCCCTACCCTACTTGCCCAGCCCACGGCAATCCACTCCCCGCCCTACCACCGCAGCACCGCCTTTGGACAGCCACCGCAGCGCCGTCCGGCATGCGTGGGAGGACAATCGTCGCCGTGAGGGCATCCGAGACGGGTCTTGAGCCAGCAAGGTTCCGCACTGCATGGACATCCCGCAGCCATTTTCTGCGATTCGCTGGCAAAAGAAGAAATAATTTCACGGAAAAGGCTCGAATGTAAATCATTTTTCTTAACTTTGTAGCAGAAATAACCAAAAACAAACAAAAAAGGAACAAATAGAAATGAGAAAACTATTGATGGTAATGGCGTTGTCGTTGTCAACCGCCCCGCTTTGGGCAGCAAACGACACGCAACCCACCTACACCGAATGGCACGACCAGCAGGTGAACGAGGTCAACAGATTTCCCCTACACACCAATTTCTTCACCTACGAGAGCAGCGACGCTGCAATGAAAGGCGACATGAAGGCCTCCGGCAACTTCCTCTCGCTCCACGGCGACTGGAAATTCTCCTGGGTGGCCAATGCCGACCAGCGGCCGACAGACTTCTACAAGCCCAACTTCGACGACAGCTCGTGGAAGTCCATGACCGTGCCGGGCATCTGGGAGGTCAACGGATACGGCGACCCTGAATATCTCAATGTGGGATTGGCCTGGCGCTACCAGTTCGACAAGAGCAAGCCGCTCAACATACCCACCAAGGACAACCACGTGGGAACCTACAGGCGCACCATCGACCTGCCCGCCTCATGGAACGGCAAGCAGGTCGTCGCCCACTTCGGGAGCGTCACCTCGTGCATCTACCTCTATGTCAACGGCCAGTTCGCCGGCTACGCAGAGGACTCCAAGGTGGCCGCCGAGTTCGACATCACGCGGCTGCTGAAGCCCGGCAAGAACCTCATCGCCTTCCAGGTGTTCCGCTGGTGCGACGGCAGCCTCAGCGAGGACCAAGACTTCTGGCGGCTCAGCGGCGTGGCGCGCGACAGCTACCTCTACTGCCGCGATGCACGCACGCAAGTCAACGACCTGCTGCTCACCCCCGACCTCGACAACACCTACGAGAACGGCATCCTCAGCGTGAAGGCCGACGTGGTGGGACGCCCCACCGTGGAATACACCCTCTACAACGAGAACGGCATCGCCGTGGGACGCTCCACAGCACGCTTCAACGGACAGAAAGAGGTGGAAGTGCGCTTCAACATCAAGAACGTGAAGACCTGGACCGCCGAGACACCTTATCTATACACCCTCGTGGCCACGGTGAAGAACCAGCGCGGCGAGGTGGTGGGAGCGATTCCGCAGAAAGTGGGTTTCCGCAAGGTGGAAATCAAGAACCGCCAGCTGCTCGTCAACGGCCAGCCCGTGCTCATAAAGGGAGCCGACAGGCACGAGATGGATCCCGACGGAGGCTATCTGGTCACGCGGGAACGCATGATTCAGGACATCAAGATCATGAAGCGGCTCAACATCAACGCCGTGCGCACATGCCACTATCCCGACGACCCCGTGTGGTATGAGCTGTGCGACGAATACGGACTCTACGTCACCGCCGAGGCCAACCAGGAAAGCCACGTCTTCGGCTACGACGACAAGAGCGAGGCCAAGAAACCCAACTTCGCCCTGCAAATCATGCAGCGCAACCAGAACAACGTGCGAACGCTCTTCAACCATCCCTCCATCATCGTATGGTCGCTGGGCAACGAGACCGCCGACGGCCCCAACTTCACGGCCGCCTACAAGTGGGTGAAGGCTTTCGACCCCTCGCGCCCCATCCATTGGGAGCGCGCCTTGGGTGGTGAGAACACCGACATCTACTGCCCAATGTACCTGTCGCCCGATGGCTGTGAGGCCTACTGCAAGAACCCCGCCAACACCAAGCCGCTCATCCAGTGCGAGTACAACCACACCATGGGCAACTCCAGCGGCGGACTGAAGGAATACTGGGACCTCGTGAGGAAATACCCCAACTACCAGGGAGGCTACGACTGGGACTTCGTCGACCAAGCCCTGCACCGCAAACCCAACTTCAACGCAAAGCGCACGGTGGAGGACTACGAGGCCATCGCCGCCAAATACGAGCCCGGAACGGGCGGCATCCCCCCAGAATATTGCTACGGCGGCGACTACAACAAGACCGACGCCTCCGACGACAACTTCAACTGCAACGGCATCATAGGCCCCGACCGACAGCTCAATCCCCATGCCTACGAGGTGGCCTATCAGTACCAGGACATCTGGGCCGAGCCGGTGGACGTGGCCAATGGCAAAATCAGCGTCTACAACGAGTACTTCTTCCGCGACCTGAGCAACTACCGGCTGGTATGGACAGTGACCGAAGAGGGAAAGAAGCTGAAGGAAGGAACTGTGGAGAACTTGGACGTGGCCCCGCAGCAGCGCAAGAACATCGACTTGGGCTATCAGCTGCCCCTCTCGGGCGAGAAGATGCTCAACGTGGAGTTCCAACTCAAGCAAGCCGAGCCGCTGATGAAGGCCGGACAGACCGTGGCCTACCGCCAGATGCCCTTCTCCACCGACACAAAGGCCGCCAACACCGCCACCGCTGACTCCGATTCCAAGGTGAAGCTCAGCAACAGGAAGAACGATGCCCAAATCAAGATTACGGGCGACAACTTCGAGGTGGCATTCAACAAGCAGACGGGACTCTTGGAGAGCTACGTCGCCGAAGGCACTTCCATGTTGGGCGAGGGCGGAACGCTGAAGCCCTTGTTCTGGCGCGCCGTGACCGACAACGACATGGGCGCAGGAATGCAGCTGAAATGCAAGGTGTGGCGCAATCCGCAGATGACGCTCCGCCAGCTCTCGGCTGAGAAGGACGGTAAGGAAGCGAAGGTCGTGGCTGTCTACGACATGCCGGAAGTGAAGTCCACGCTCCAGTTCACCTACGGAGTCAACCCCATGGGCCAGATTACCGTGGATGAGCAGTTGAAGACCACCGCGGGAGCCGACGTGGCCCAGCCGCTGCGCTATGGCATGGTGATGCAACTGCCCTACGGCATGGACCGCAGCAGATACTACGGCCGTGGCCCGATAGAGAACTACCCCGACCGCAAGGACTTTGCCTGCGTGGGTGTATACGAGCAGACCGCCGACCAGCAGTTCTTCCCCTACATCCGTCCGCAGGAGACGGGCACAAAGTGCGACATCCGGTGGTGGCAGCAGACCGACGCGGCCGGCAAGGGACTGGAGATTCTCCCTGTTGCTCCAAGAATGCTCATGGCCAGCGCGCTCCACTATAGCGTGGCCGAGCTCGACGACGGCGACGCCAAGGACCAGCGGCATCCCACTGACCTGACAAAGAGCCGCTACACCGAGCTGATCATCGCCTCGGAAATCCAAGGACTGGGCGGCATCGACTCCTGGGGCTCCCAGCCGCTGAAGCCCTACCGCCTCAGCTACGGCGACAAGAACTTCCAGTTCGTCATCCGCACGAAGTGATGAGGACGCGGCAACGCCGCACGAAAAAGGAGCTGCCCTACAGCCAGTCTGTAAGGCAGCTCCTTTTCGTTTCCTCGTTTGGACGGATTACATCAGTTTCTCCAGCGTGTCCACAGCCTCGTCAAAATCCTGACGGAAAGTGGTATGGTCCTGCAGAAACGTCTCGCGCCCCTTGCTGAGCTTGGCGTAAAGCCCGGGATTCATCTGCTCCACTCTATATGGTCCCTCACACTTTCCTTCCCGGTGTGTACATAGAGGGTGTGCTTCTGGTGGAAGAAGCACTAAGCCGGCTCGATGCCGTCCTTCGTTATCACGGCCGTCAACGGATAAAGTTCATAGGTTGCCATTCCTCACGCTGCGGAACAGCCGTGGGCTGGCCGTTGAGGCTCTTCACCATCCAAGCCATGTTGCGGGCCAGCGTGCGCATCGTCTGCATGCCCTCCTTGTCGAAGGCCGCCTCGCCCGGGTCGCGCCCATATACGATGTTCCAATACTGCGAGGTCACCTGAGGCATGCTCATCATCTGGAACGCCATGTTCATTGTGCTGAAGGACGCTGTGGCGCCTCCCCGGCGGCAAACGGCCACTGTGGCGAAAGGCTTGTTGGTGAAGTGGCTTCCGTTGGCGAAAAGGGCGCGCTGCACCACAGCCAATAAAGCACCGTTGGGCTGGCCATAATATACCGGGCTGCCAAAGACAAAGGCATCGGCAGAATCAGCGGCGGAACAAAGCTGGTTGCATACGTCATCGTCAAAAGTGCAACGGCCATTGGCCTTCTTTTTGCACACGCCGCAGCCAATGCAGCCGCGTACCGGCTTATTGCCCAACTGCAATATCTCCGTCTCTAGCCCCTCCGACTCAAGGGTGCGGGCCAACTCTTGAAGAGCGGTGAAGGTGTTGCCCTCCTTGCGGGGGCTGCCGTTTACAAGTAATACTTTCATAATGGTTCCTTTCTGTATCTATTAGAAGATTCTTCCAAATTGCGCGTCGAAGCCGGTGGCTTGCGGCTCACTCTTCGTGTCTCCATGCAAAGTTATGAAAAATATCCACCACAGCCAACACCCGCATCCACAATTTTTAGAACCAGCCTTGCCATTGACAATATCAAACCATAAGCTGCCCGCGTGTCAGGAAACCGCCACCTCCTCATATTTCACGAGGTCGCAGCCCCTTATCTGGACGACGATGGGGTGCAGGCGTGTGCCGTGGAGCATGGCCTGCAGCCGGCGGTCGGCGGCGTAGCGGCGGATTTGCCCAACAGCATCCTCCCACTGTCGCATGGCCTCGGCCTCCGAGGAGCCGGCCTTGAGGTACTTCAGCTCAAGGATGTAGCTGTGGGCCACCATCGGATACGCCTTGTAGTTGGGCAGGAGGAAGAAGTCGCAGAAGCCATGGTTCATCTCCAGCTCGGGCGCGACGAGATAGTAATTTGTCAGCGTGAGATAGGCATTCATGAAGCCCTGCAGATTGCGCTCCCCCTCGATGAGCTGCCTCATGGAGGTCGTGTCGTGATAGGCCTGGCAGACAAGCTCTATGAGCGGTCGCCAGTCGCCGTGTATTGCGGCAAGGCTGAAATCCATTTTCAGATCGCTGACATTGACGGGGGCTATGGACTGATACTCATCGAGCAGATAGTGGTAGTACTGGAGCCTAACATTGTTGTTCGGAATGGCCAATGTCAGCAGTTCCCCCTCCACGCCGCCGATGGTCAGCATGCCGTAGTAGTAGAGCAGGCTGACGAAGTTGCCGTACTCCATGATACGCTCCGCGGGGAAATGGCTCACGATCTGCCCATAGATGAAGCCGTCCTCGGCTATCTTGTGTATGATGCCCACGCGCTCCTTTGACATCTGGTCAATCTCTATGAGCCGCCTCAGCTTGCCGTAGTCGGTCATGGTGTTCGGGTCGATGAGTTCCTTGGGACGACGACCCGTATCGACGAGGTTGCTCATGTAGTAGCACACCATGTCGCTGTTGAACATGCTGGGCTCCCTGCCGAAGCTATCCTCGGCGAAACAGTAGTTGTCGTACCACGGCTTCATGTCGGCCACGATACTGTCTTCCGTCAACTCAGGCTTGATGGACCCCACCTCCTTGTAATAGCGTATCATCTGCCGCACCTCATCCTCCGAGAATCCGAGCATCTGGTTGAAGCGCTGGTCGATGCTCATGTTGAGCGCGATGTTGTAGCCGCTGGTGAGGTCGTCGAGCGTGATGGGCGACACGCCGAGCATGATGATGCGGTCGAACATCGGCTTGAAGACCTTGAACACGTCGCGGTAGAAGCCCGTGCCGTGAGTGAGGTCGTGGTAGGCCTTCTGACCCCTCACGTTCAGGACGTTGTTGGTGAAGTTGTCATACTCATCCACAATCAAGTAGAGTTTGAAGTCCCTTCGCCTGGCCTCCAGACTAATCTGGGTCAGCTTCTGTGAACCCGTCTCCAGCCTCATCACCTCCTCGGCGAATCCAGGCCCGTAATACTGTTGGTAGGCCTTGACAAACTGCTCCACGACTTGGCTGCAATAGATGTTGAAGTTGTCCTCCAACCGG
>SFCY01000071.1 GCA_004558865.1 Bacteroidales bacterium | reverse complement strand
CTGCCGGTTGTCCTTCTCCTTGTTGGCCTGGTCGAATACGCTGAGCACCCTGTCCAGCCTGTTGTTGATTTGCCCGTGCAGAAGAGGAATCTGGACGATGATGCTTTCATGGACGAGGCTGTCGACAAACGGGTCGGGAAGTCCCTCGGTCACCTCGCGGCCCTCGTAGTCGCAGGGCTTGTGGTTGACATAGAGCACGGGCACGTTGATGTTTCCGACCCTATGCCCGAGAATGTACACCGCCACCATCGGAAGCCCGTAGGGCGGGCGCAGCTCTTCCTTCACCATGTTCTCTGGGTTGGAATACTGGGCTCCGAGATACTGCCTGAAGCGCAGGGTCTCGGTCTCCAGCCAAGTCTTTTGCAGCTCGATGAGAACCAGGCGCAGCGACCCGTCGTCCTGGCGGACGCGCGCCCCGAAGTCGATGCGGAACATGGAGATGTTGTCGCGGTAGCCATTGGTGTACTCGTTGCGGCGTATCTGCACCTCCACCACCTCTTTCTTCAGCAGCGCCGAAAGGATGGTGCGGGCGATCCGCTCGTCCTCCATCAGATATTTGAAGACGGAGTCATAGATGGGATTTGCTACTCGAATGATCATAATACGACACGGTTTTTGTTCTACGATTATTCTTCACGCACAAAGATAGGGAAAAAAGCCGAAGCGCGCAAGCGAACGATGGGAAATGTTGCCGCCCGTACATGATAAAGTCCACTCGTCGGCAGCATCGATAATGTTCCTTAGCAACAGACTCTGCGGCACACACGGAAAAGGGGCCGTCCGGATGTTGAGGCACTCGTAGCACTTGGCGCTGTCGAAGGTGGGTGGAGAATATCAGGTATTGCATGTTGAGCACCTCTATCAGCACAGCTTCTCCTCCCGGCTGAAGGCTCGGCTGTAGCGGCCGGCCACGATGGAGAAACACAACAGGGCTGAGTCAGCCCGGCGGCGATGACAGCCATAGTTGTAGCCTTGCAGCACCAACTCGGCCGAGGGGGTATAGAGCGGTGGCTCAGAACTGTTGGTGACGGTGGCAGTGACCACAGACAGGCGATTGCGAGAGACCAACAGCCGATAAAGGGGGCGATGGCCAAAGCCTTTGCGGTCGGTGGTGAAACGTCCGGGGCGCTGCGTAGCTACAGCCGCCCCTGCTCGCGGTAGCTGTAGTAGACTCCGTCGCAGACGATAACATGGTCGAGGAAGTAGAAGCGGAGATAGTCGCAGGCTTTCTTCACGTTCTGCGTCAGCCGGTCGTCGCTGGCGCTGGGACGCGGGTTGTTGCTGGGATGGTTGTGGCACAAGGCTATCACGGTTGCGTTGGCGAGCAGGGCTTGCTTCATCACCACGCGCAGGTCGACGGCCGTCTCGGTGAGTCCGCCACGACTGACGCGCACGGGCTTGATGAGCTTGCAGTTCTGGTTGAGGAGCAGCACCCAAGCCTCCTCCACCTCATGCTCGGCAATCAGCGTGCGCATGTATTCATAGATGTTGGCGGCCGAGCTCATGTCCTTCTTCTCGGCGAGGTCGGCCCTCTGCCGCCGCTTGCCCAACTCGCAGGCGGCGATGATGGTGATGGCCTTGGCGGGTCCTATGCCGTCGAACTCCGTGAGTTCGTCGACGCTCATGCGGCCTAAGGTGTTGAGGTTGCCCTTGCAGGCCGCCAGCACATTCTCCATCACCACCACGGCCGACATCTTGGGCGTGCCGGAGCCGATGAGGATGCCCAACAGCTCTGCGTCGGAGAGGCTCTCCGGCCCATACTTCAACAGCCGCTCGCGTGGGCGCTCGTCCTCGGGCAGTTCTTTGATGCTAACTTTCTTCATAACGTTTTTGCTCTTGGAGGCTTGGGCCAGCGGGGCTGATGGGGCTGTCGGGGTACCTATAAGGGCCACGCCCCTCCCCAAGGGCCTCATCCCAGCCCGTCTCCCCTCATTTATAGAAGTTGCTCTGGTAGGCGCTAAACTCATCCTTACCCCTCACGCAGCGACGCCACCAAGCCTGCAGGAAGCCGCAGCCATAGCCCATGAGCTGGGTGAATGCCGCACGCACGGCGAGAAGCCCAATCCACTCGCTGTTGGTCTGCATGGTGGCGTCAAAGAAGATGATGCCTGAATAGAGGAGCAGCGGCAGCAGGGAGAAGACGCTCAGCGCGATGCCGGCCGCCTGCGGCATGCCAGCCGGCAAGGCGAAGAAGAGGACTACGCCCGCAAGGAATCCAACAAGCAGCAGCACCACTCCCACGGTGAACACCATGGGCAGCAGATGGACGAGCTTCAGGCTCTCAGGGTATTTCTTGTAGAGGTTGATGCGCGCGATGCCACTGTTGTAGACCTGCCGCCAGAACTTGCGGAAGTCGGTGCGCCGCTTGTGCCACACCCACGCCTCGGGAAAGAGGCGGCACTTGCATCCGGCCTTGAAGATACGGATGGAAAAGTCGATGTCCTCGCCGAAGCGCATCTTGGAGAACCCGCCGAGCCTCTGGTATACGTCGCGGCGCACGCCCATGTTGAACGAGCGGGGATAGAACTTGTCGAGCTTCTTCTTGCCGCCCCGTATGCCGCCGGTGGTGAAGAAGGAGGTCATGCTGTAGGAAATGGCCTTCTGCACGGGCGTGAACGAGTCGGCGGCGCGGTCGGGGCCTCCAAAGGCGTCGGCGGGATTGCGGCGCAGCTCCTCGTCGATGGCGCGCAGGTAGTTTTCGGGCACCACCACATCCGAGTCGAGGATGATCACATACTCGCCCTTGGCACGCTCCACGCCATAGTTGCGGCTCTGGCCGGGGCCGCTGTTGGGCTTCATATAATAATGTATGTCGAGCCGGGCGGCATACTTGCGGCAGATGTCCTCGCAGGGAACCTGCGAGCCGTCCTCCACGACTACGACCTCAAAGTCGGTGACGGTCTGCCTGGTGAGGCTGTCGAGAAGCTCGTCGACCTCATCGGGACGGTTGAAAACGGGGATGATGAACGAATACCTCATAGTGGGAGTTGGGTGAGTTGGTGAGTTGGAGAGTTGGAGAGTTGGGTGAGTTGGGTGAGTTGGTGAGTTGGCGAGTTGGGGAGTTGGGGAGTTGGGGGAGTTGGTGAGTTGGATGAGTTGACAGTTGTTGCCGGAACTGCGGCTGCCGCATCTTGAAGTCCGAGGCGGAGAGGGAGGAGGCCTCAGAGAACAAGGACAGCCACACCAGAAAGTCTGATGTGGCTGCCCAGTCAATTGCTATGAGACAATCCCGACCTTGACGGACAATTCCGCACTCTCCACGGAGGAGAGGCCCATGCCAGGTCAGACTTCACTTACTTGTCGGCAACTCGGCTGATATAGCTTCCGTCGCGTGTGTCGACGAGAATGGTGTCGCCCTCGTTGATGAACAGGGGCACGCGGATCTCGGCTCCCGACTCCAGAGTGGCGGGCTTGGTGGCGTTGGTGGCTGTGTTTCCCTTCACGCCCGGCTCGCTGTGGGTCACCTTGAGGGTGGTCTTGACAGGCATCTCGGCAGAGAGGATGGTTCCGTCAGAAGCGTCGGTCACCACCTCCACAATATCGTTCTCCTTCAAAAACTCCACACCGGTGATCTGGTCCTTGGCGATGGGAATCTGCTCGTAGGTCTCCTGGTTCATGAAGATGTAGCCAGTAGGGTCCTCGTAGAGGTACTGGTAGGGGCGGCGCTCCACGCGCACGTCGTCGAGCTTGAATCCAATCTGGAAGGTACGCTCCAAGACTCTTCCGTCGGCCACGTTCTTCAGTTTGGTGTTCATGACGGTGTTGCCTTTTCCGGGCTTACGATGCTGGAAGTCGATGCATCTCCAGATGCCTCCGTCCATACGGATACAAGTTCCGATTTTGATTTCCTGTGAATTAATCATACTGTTATTGAGAATCTAATTGTCAGCTATTCGTGTTGCGCTCCACATGGCGGGGCGTTGGATTTCGGGTGCAAAGGTAGCATATTTTTATAAAAAAACCACAAAGAGCGGCTGAAAAATCACTCAATTCTTTGTTATTCCAAAAAATATGACTACTTTTGCACCTCGAAACATGGGTTGGCAGAAGTCAGCCCACTTTCTCATTCACACGCTTCACAAAATAACAATAAAGATAAGAAGATGAAAAGAACATTTCAGCCTCACAACCGTCGCCGCGTGAACAAGCATGGATTCCGCGAGCGCATGGCCACAAAGAACGGACGCAGAGTCCTCGCTTCCCGCCGCGCACACGGCCGCAAGAAGTTGACCGTTTCCGACGAGAACCACGGCAAATAATTGCACGTTTCGGCTTAACAAGGAGAAACAGAAAGAAGCAAAAGGCGCGCCTTTGCTTCTTTCTGTTTTTTTGTGGTGCAAGCAGCCGCTGATCCGCAGGGAGCCACAGGTCTGGGCCACATCCACCAACGCATATCCTGCCCCAGAGGCAAAGGCCACGCGGCATGGGCTGGCGATAGGCCTTGAACGGGCACGCTCATCCGCTGCGGGGGGCGCGCAGGCTGGGTTAGGACCTATCCTAAGAAGACGTTCGGCCAATCAAACCTCCAAATAATCCGGCAAAAGCAAAAAGTCGGCCGCTTTATTTTGTTCTTCGACCGAATTGCACTATCTTTGTAACCAAATAAGAAAGATGAAAACCGCTGAGTTCTTCAACAAGTTCAAAAGCCGCTATCTGTGGGGCAACCTCGCCGCCATGGCTCTTACCGTAGTGGCGTTGGCTTTCGGCGCCAAGATCGGCATCGACGTCTACACCCACCACGGCGAGTCGATTCCCGTGCCCAACATCGTACACAAAACGTTCGACAGCGCCGAGAGCGAGCTCGACAACTTGGGGCTGAAAATCGTCGTCACCGACACGGGCTATGTGAAGCGGCTGCCCGCAGGATGCATCCTTGAGCAGTCGCCCGCCCCGGGCGAGCGCGTCAAGTCGGGCCACGTCATCTACGTGACCATCAACTCCGCCTCGTCGCCCACCATCAGCCTGCCCGACGTCATCGACAACTCGTCGCTCCGCGAGGCCATGGCCAAGCTCACCGCCATGGGATTCAAGCTCGGCCAGCCCAAGTTCATCCCCGGCGAGAAGGACTGGGTGTATGGCATACAGTGCAACGGCCACTCCGTGGTGGCCGGCGACAAGGTGCCGGTGGACGTGCCGCTCATCATCCTCGTTGGCAACGGCATGCGCTCAGAGACCGACTCGGTGGACTACATCGACCCGGCCTCCAACGACACCGAGGCACCCATCGAGACCGGCGGAGGCGACGAGGACGAGTTTGAGGAGGTGACGGCCCCGCCCGTGGAGGAGCATTCCACGCCAACACGCCCCGAGGAGGAGAAGAAGGACAAGAAAGAGAAGAGCGAGCCCTCCAAAAACCAACCCTAACCCACAGACACGATGAACATAGAAGACACAGAGGACTGGATAGACGAGACCGACGACAGCCCCGAGACCCTCGAAGCCGAGGGCGACGGCCAACTGTTTGAGCACTGGAGGATGGAGGTGGACGCCGGGCAGAAGCCCGTGCGCATCGACAAGTTCCTCGCCGAGAAGAATCCCTACCAAAGCCGCAACCGCATACAGCAGGCCGCCGACGCGGGATGCATCGTCGTAAACGGCTCCGCCGTGAGGAGTAACTACAAGGTGAGGCCCCACGACGAAATCAGGCTCATGCTCCCGCGGCCCAAGCACGACTCAAGCATCGTGGCCGAGGACATACCCATAGAAGTGGTGTATGAGGACGGCGCGCTGATGGTGGTCAACAAGCCGGCCGGAATGGTGGTGCATCCCGGCGCGGGCAACTTCCACGGCACGCTCATCAACGCCATAGCCTGGCACCTTAGGGACATGAGCGAGTTTGACCCCAACGACCCAGAGGTGGGACTGGTGCACCGCATCGACAAGGACACGAGCGGGCTGCTCGTGGTGGCCAAGACTCCCGAGGCCAAGACCTCGCTGGGCAAACAGTTCTACAACAAGACCACACACCGGAAGTACAACGCCTTGGTGTGGGGCAACATGGAGGGCGACACGGGGCGCATAGAGGGCAACATCGGGCGCGACCCCAAGGACCGCCTGAGGATGAAGACCTTTGCTCCCGACTCGGGAATGGGCAAGCCGGCGGTGACCCACTGGCGCGTGATGGAGCGGTTTGGCTACACCACGCTCGTGGAGTGCGTCTTGGAGACGGGCCGCACCCACCAAATCCGCGCCCACATGAAGAGCATCGGCCACCCGCTGTTCGGCGACGAGCGCTACGGCGGGCGCGAGATCCTGCGAGGCCAGAGGTCGTCGACCTACAAGGCGTTTGTGGAGAACGGTTTCAAGCTCTGTCCCCGGCAGGCGCTCCACGCCAAGACCCTCGGCTTCAGGCATCCGCTCACGGGGGAGCAGATGGACTTCGACAGCCCCTGGCCCGACGACTTCAGGCTGCTCATAGAGAAATGGCGCAACTTCATCGCGGGTAGGCAAACCATAGATTAGCCCCCCGAAGCCCGGGGGCTTGCGGACGACGGCGGAAGCCGAAAACGGAAAATGGCATCAAAACAAAACACAATACATTGTTAGTATGAAAAATCTAAAGAGAAACGTGGCCATCGTATGTGGTGGCGATTCTTCGGAACACGACGTTTCCATGCGTTCGGCCGAAGGCTTGTATTCCTTCTTCGACAAGGAGCGTTACAATGTCTACATCGTAGACGTGAAGGGCCTGGACTGGCATGTGCAGCTGCCCGACCGCAACATCAACATCGACAAGAACGACTTCTCCTTCCTGCTCGACGGCAAGGTGGTGATGTTCGACTATGCCTATATCACCATCCACGGCACCCCGGGCGAGAACGGAATGATGCAGGGCTACTTCGACCTGCTCCATATTCCCTACTCCACCAGCGGCGTGCTTGTGGAGGCCATGACATTCGACAAGTATGTGCTCAACAACTACCTCAGGGGATTCGGCGTACGTGTGGCCGACAGCATCCTGCTGCGCCGCAACGAGGCCTACAACGAGGCCGAGATTGAGAAGCGGTTGGGCATGCCCGTGTTTGTGAAGCCCGCCAACGACGGCTCGTCGTTCGGCGTGAGCAAGGTGAAATGCGCCGACCAGCTGGCCCCCGCCCTGCGCGTGGCCTTCATGGAGAGCGACGAGGTGATGATAGAGCGCTTCATGGACGGCACGGAAATCTCCATCGGATGCTACAAGACCAAGAAGAAGAGCGTGGTGTTCCCCGCCACGGAGGTGGTGACGAAGAATGAGTTCTTCGACTACGACGCCAAGTACAACGGCCAAGTGCAGGAAATCACCCCCGCGCGCATCGCTCCCGAGACGGCAAAGGCCGTGGCCGAGGAGACCAGCCGCATCTACGACATCCTGAAATGCAACGGCATCATCCGCATCGACTATATCATCACCAAGGACGAGGCGGGCAAGGACGTGGTCAACATGCTGGAGATCAACACCACGCCGGGCATGACGGCAACGAGCTTCATTCCCCAGCAGGTGCGCGCCGCTGGCCTGGACATCAAGCAGGTGCTGACCGACATCGTGGAGAATCAGTTCGCATGACACGGCGCGCGGCCACACCCACAGTCGGGCCGCGCAGGAACATACCCTCGTTTGCCGCGCCGCCCGCCGTATCTATAGGTAGGGACGACGCGGCAAACGCCTTTCCAAACCAGGCTTCCACCCCAACGGTGAGCCTACACCACCCCAACAAACAAATCCAAGTATGAGACGACTCCCTGTTTATATCATAACCCTGTCGCTGCTCCTCACCTCGTGCGAAAGCGAGACCTACGAGACGGGCGACGGCTCGCTGAGCCACCTCACGGCCTGCTTCGGCATGATGCACACGCGAGAGGCGCAAAAGGCCGACTATGTGGTGGCCGACGACGGAACGACCATCACGTTCGACTCGCCGGCCAATGTGGAATGGGCCACCACGGCCGACACGCTCTACCGCGTGCAGGCCTACTACAAGCTGGGGGACAAGGGGACGGAACCCGTGGCGATGAACCGCATGGGCGTGAGTGCGCTCTACGAGGCCAAGGACATGAGGCAGACACCCACCGACCCCCTGACCTTTGTCAGCGCATGGCGCGGCGGTGGCTATCTCAACGTGGCCTTCCAGGTGAAGACGGGCAAGCAGGAGGCCGGAGCCGAGGCGCAGGCCATCAGCTTCGTGCGCGACTCGATGGCATGGGCGGGCGGCAAGCGCGTGGCCTACATCCGAATGCTGCACGCGCAAAACAACCAACCCCAATATTACAGCGTGCGCTCCTACGTCTCCATGAAGTGGCCCGCCAACTGCGACCGCATAGTCCTCACCGTCAACGACTACAGCGGCACGAAGAGCAAGGAAGTGGAATAAGGCGCAATGCGCGGCCCTGCGCCCAACAATTGCCAGGGCATAAAATTGCGCCAAGGCGCATAAAATCAGCGCATCCTTGCATCTGCCCAAAAGCGGTTTGGAATGCATTGACTTGAAGCTTTCTCCGTAGAATTTTATGCGTTAGGGCGCAATTTTACGCGATAGCGATTTTCGGCATGGGCAGGCTTGCCACCAAAGGTGTGGTTCTGAAGTGACGGGGTAGCCGTCGAGCTTGCTCGTAAGGCTACTCCGTCACTTCAGAACCATGGCTCCGATAGGAGCGTAAGCCTGGACATGACCATTTTCCTTCCCCTTTACATATAAACTTACCATGATTCCACGGAAAATATCCGCTGTGCCGAAACTTACTTCCATACTGTGTGTCCGCTGAGGGCAGCGGACCTCCCGGCAGTAGACATTGTGCCAGCCTGTTTTCAAGGTTTTCCTTTGTGTCACCGCCATCACCCCCGCAAATGGCAAAGGGCTCAAGCCCTTGGCGCTGGCAAAAAGTGTTTTGCTGGTTTTAGTCGCCTAAAAGAATTCGCAGAATAGTTACAGAACGAAGCGGATGTGTTAATCATTTGTAAATAGTCGGCGGCGGCAACGGGCAATCGAAAAAAATATTATATATTTGTAATATCGAACATCAAGACGCCTGAACGAGAAACATCAGGCAATGAAATTCTAAGTCCTAAAAGCTAAAGTTGCCTCATGACAAAAGAAGAAAGATATAAAACCATCATGGACATGCTGCTCAAGCATGGCTCCGTGCTGGTCTCTGACCTGTCGGAAATGCTGGAGGTCTCGGCGGTGACCATCCGCAAGGACCTCACCGAGCTGGAGAAAGCCGGAAAGCTGTATCGCAGCCACGGAAAGGCCATCATCGTCAACCCCTTCACCAACAACAGGACAGTGAACGAGAAAGAGAAGCTGGCTCCGCAGGAGAAGTACGCCATCGGCAGGGAGGCGGCGAAGCTCATCACCTACAACGACTCCATCATCCTGGCCTCAGGCACCACCATCCACGCCTTCGCACAATGCATCAAGCCCGTGCAGAAGCTCACCGTGGTGTCGGCCTCGCTCAAGTCGTCGATGATTCTCTCTCAGGACAGCAACATCGACATCATACAGCTCGGCGGCATGCTGCGCCACAGCAGCCTGTCGGTAGTCGGGGCCTACAGCGAGACGTTCCTACAGGGATGCTCGTTCAGCAAGCTCTTCTTGGGCGTCGACGGCATCGACGCGGAATATGGAATCTCCACCACCGACCTGCGCGAGGCCCACCTCAACCAAATCATGATGAGCTGCGCGCAGAAGACCATCGTGCTGGCCGACTCCTCCAAGTTCGGACGGCGGGGCTTCGCCAAGATAGCCAACCTCACCGACGTGGACATGATCATCACCGACGACAAGGTGAACCCGCAGACGGTCAACAAACTGGAGGAGATGGGAATAGAGTTCGTGACAGCTCCCACATCAACAAAAGGTTAACAGAACACCCCCTCCGCATGGGAGGGAAAAACAGAAAATACAAGGGATTATGAGAACAACATCTGAATTTGACGACATTCGCCCGTTCAACAGCGACGAATTGCCCGAGGTATACGAGCGGCTCCTGAGCAACCCGCAGTTCCAGGCCGTGGTGAAATTCCTCTATCCGAAGACACCCTTCGAGACCATCGCCACGCGTATGCGCAAGTGCAAGACCAACATGGAGTTCCAGCTCACATTCTGCTACACCTTCCTCAAGGACCTGCTGAGACACGCCAGCCGCGGCTGCGACATCGACATCAGCAACATCTCCAACCGCAGGTGCTACACCTTTATGAGCAACCACCGCGACATCGTGCTCGACTCGGCGCTCCTCGACATGCTGCTCGTCGACGCCAAGTTTGACACCACCTGCGAGATCGCCATCGGCGACAACCTGCTCTCGCTGCCGTGGGTGCTCGACATCGTGAGGGTGAACAAGAGCTTCATCGTGCGCCGAGGGCTGATGGCCAAGGACAGGCTGATGTCGAGCATCAAGCTGTCTAACTACATGCACTACGCCATTGGCGAGAAGCACGAGAACCTGTGGATTGCGCAGCGCGAGGGACGAGCCAAGGACTCCGACGACCGCACGCAGAAGGGCATCATCAAGATGCTCACGCTCGGCGGGGAGGGGTCGCCCATAGAGCGGCTGCAGCAGCTCCACATCGTGCCTCTCTCCATCAGCTACGAGTTCGACCCCTGCGACTTCCTCAAGGCGGCCGAGTTCCAGAAGAGGCGCGACAACGCCGACTGGCACAAGGGACCCCGCGACGACGTGTTCAGCATGCAGACGGGCATAGCAGGATTCAAAGGACACATCCACTACCACTGCTCTCCCTGCATAGACGACTATCTGGAGACGCTCAAGACGAAGAAGATGAACAACAACGAGATGATGGACGACCTGTGCCGCTACATCGACCACCAGATCCACTACAACTACCGCCTCTACCCCACCAACTACATCGCCTTGGACGAGCTGCGCGGCACCAACGACTTCACGCACGAATACACAGCCTACCAGCGCGAGGTGTTCGACGCCTATCTCCACCGCCGTGTGAGCAGAATCATCGTCCCCAACAAGGACGAGGCCTTCCTGCGCGAACGCCTGCTGACGATGTATGCCAATCCAGCCATCAACTACCGCAAGGCCCACGGACTGGAATGAGCCGGCTGCCGGCCATGAGACAAAGCCTGTCCATGACGAAAATTGCCTGGGCATAAAATTGCGCCAAAGCGCATAAAATCAGCGCACCCTTGCATCTGCCCAAAAACGGGGAAAGCCTTGACTTGAAGCCGTAGAATTTTATGCGCGTAAGCGCAATTTTACGCGATAGCGATTTTCGTCATGGGCAGGCTTGCCACCAAAGGTGTGGTTCTGGAGTGACGGGGTAGCCGTCGAGCTTGCTCGTAAGGCTACTCCGTCACTTCAGAACCATAGCTCCGGTAGGAGCGTAAGCCTGGACATGACCATTTTCCTT
>SFCY01000070.1 GCA_004558865.1 Bacteroidales bacterium | reverse complement strand
AGTGCAGTTGTCGTTTCGGTCGTCTTCTGCATCTATCGGTCTCAAAACGTCAAGTCTCATTGGTCGTGTAGCCCGCTACACTCCCTCTTCAACTTACGTTTTGAGTCCCGATAGCTTGCAGAACCTTTTCGATAAGCCAAATGAGCAGAGCTCAAGCGAGCTTGAGCTCTGCCATGGCGAGAAAAGGTGGGCGTAAGCCCAATACGCCTCGACTTAATTTATAGAACCAGCCTTAATCTTATACGACCGGCCGTTCTGCCTGACAATCACCACGCCATGGTGCGAGCCAAGTGATTTGGGAAGCCTGTCGCCCTCGAAGATGAGCCGCCCCTGCATGTCGTAAACCCTCACCTTGCCGTCGGCAGGGAGAAGGCGTGGCGTTGAGATGCCGTCGGCAACCGTCGGGTCGGAGAGCCGCATGGAGGATTCCACCCAATGTCCATTCTCCTTACGCACTTCCCATACGTTGTAGTTGGGCTGGCCCGGCTTGGCAAACGCCACGGGGAAGCGGACATGCTGAGGATCATGATGGCCGGCCATTTCCTGCGACGACCACGACACCAAATAAATCTTATACCTGCCATCGGGACGCGGAGTGGTACCATCGGCATCGTTGAGCGTGGCCGAAGGATAGAAGGCCGTTGTGGGATAGGAGCCGCCGAGCAGGCCTATCGTCCCATCCGCTCCCTGCCAAGGCGTATAGAAGAACGGCTGCACCACGGCGTGGCCGGTGGTGTCCTCAACGACTATGCCGAGCAAGCCCGTGAAGTCAAGATGCGTGAAGTTGAACATCGGAACAGGCTTCAATTTCAGCGAGTCGTTGTCGATCCACATGGAGTCTGGCTCAAGCATGGCAAAATAGGAACGGTAATGCTCACCGGCATCAGGCGTCTCCTGTGGCTTGAAACCTGTCACCATAATCTGGTCCTCGCAGAAGTTGTAGGCGATGGTCCCACCCGTATAGGGATTGGGGTAAGAGGGTATGAGGCCATTTAGGGAGCGCACGTCGAAATAGCCATTGGCGGCGCCCGACCATCCCCAATTGATGTGGACGCGTCCCTCGCTGTCCATCCCATCGAACACGAAGGCGTGTCCCATCTTGTCAGGGTCGACGGCATTGTAGAGGATGGGGCGGCGCGCCTGCAGCTCGTCGTAGATGGCCGTCATCCAGTCGTCGTCGCCAAAGAAGATTCGGCGGCTCACCCGCAGGGCCAAGGAGTCGTAGCGCATGTTGTGGGCCAGCCCGTAGCCCGCATCGTAGGCGGTGGTGCCACTTCCTTGGGCGGAGTAGACGGTGTGCGAGGCATAGCCACAATCGCGCATGAGTTCCTGCACGGCCTTTGCCTGCGCATCGGAATAGCCCCAAGTGTAGGTGTTGGCCATGTTGGCCCAGTCGAAAGTGGTGGACAACGACACGTTGTGATGGGCATCGCTGCCATCGAAAAGATAGTAGGCGTCGCCCGTGGAGGAGGATGGATATTGGAAGAAGTTGAGAATCTGTGCCATGGCCGTGGCCACACAGCCCGTCATGGGCTTGGAACCCCACGCACCCCCAGTGGTCGGACAGAGACCGTTGTAAGGCGACTCCTGCGCCCAATTGGTCTTCAACATGGGTTCAACGGGGCTGTAGGTGTCGCTGGAGAGGGCGGCAGCCGAGGAATAGAAGCCACAGTCCATCACCCGCTCCATCTTGTCCATCCACCATTGCAGTCCATCGGGGACATTCTCTTGTGGAAAACGGGAATCGGAATAGGCAACCACGGCAGGGAAATCCATGGAGCGGGCGGTGACGACGAAGCCCTGCCCGGGAGTGCCATAGACAGTGAGGGCATCCGTGCGCTTGAGAACCTGCAGGGTTGCCTCGCGAGGCAACCCCACAGCACTGTGGCAGAGTGAGCTCCACTGTCTTTGGGCGGCATGGAGCATGGCCGCATCGCTGCGCTGCTGGCACAGGGCCGGCAGACAGACGATGGCGGACAACAGGGAAAGGATAATCTTGTTCATAGCTATAGGCATTGGGGATTAACGCAACACTTTCTTCACCGTCACCTTCCCATCGGCATACCTCATCTTGCAGACATAGACACCATGGGAAGAGAAATCGCTGACGGCTCTTCCGCTCAGGTCGTACCAAGAGGTGGCGACGGGAGCGGCGGCCACCGGCTGGCTGACGGCCAGGAGCCCATTGGTGACATGGCTTGTGCCATCAGCAATGAGATAGGTGACGATGTCGGATGCCCTCGTCTCGCTGCCGACGACATAGAAGCTCTGGATGCTGATGCTGTCGGTGGGAGCCGTGTCTACCTGCAGCTGACGGCTGTCGCCGCTGCCTTGAAGCACGGCAGAAGCGTCGCTGCCGGTGAAGTAATAAGGGATGTCGCGGGCGCCAAACAGCTCCTTGGGCTGACCATCGAACGACATGCGGTAATAAAGATTCTCCTGGGCAATGAAATTGTCGTCGACATCGACCGATGGTACCGTAAACGTGACGATGGCTCCCGAGAGTCCGTAGGAGGCGTAGGGCGACAGGTCGAGATAAGAGTCAATCTTCGGTGTGGCAGGCGTGGCGGGCAGCATGGTCCAAGGCACGTAGGCCGGCTTGCCGTAGGCGACATAGGTGTCGCCAATACGGTTCTTGCCCGCATTGACAATCATGATGTCGGAGGAATGGAAGGTCTTTGTGGCTGGGTCGTAGTCGAACAGGATGGCGGGCTTGTCGATCAAGTTGTAGGTGCCCACCGTCTGGTCGCCCGTGATAGGATTGCTCACCACATAGGTAGAGTCCTTGGCCGCGCCCATATAGAACAGGTAGCCCGCCTCGGCTCCCAAATACTGCCGGGTGGCCAGCGACAGGGTGTTGCCGTCCAAGGTGGCCTTCAACCAGGAAGAGCCGGAGCCAAGAGGATTGGAGATATAGACCTCGCTGCCATCAAAGGCCACTTGGGCGGTCTGCTTTCCCTTGCTCCCCTGCGATTCGTAGGACAAGGTGTAGCTCTCGGGGACAAGTCCGTCGGGCAGTGTCGTCACCTTGTCGGTGATGGCACGCAGCAGGATCTTCATGTCGCCATAGCCATAGAAGTTGCCCTCCAAGTCGGTGATGGCGAGCATGCCGCCGTCGGTCTGTGTCAGCCCCTCATCGCCGTAGGTGAAGGTCAAGTCCATCTTGCCATTCTCCACGCTGCCGTCGGTGGCGCTGATGCGCGTGGCATAGAGCATGGTTTCCTGCTCCGTACCGGGATTGTTCAAGGCGTAGGCCTGGGGGGTGGGTATCGTCAGGACAGTGCCATCGCTGCCCAAACTGCCTTTCACCCAGCAACTGATGGAGCCGGCGAGCATGGAGACGGGGTTGTGGAGATACATCTCGTTGCCTTTCCTGACCACCTCGGCCACCAATCCCTCGCGGTCTTTCCAAACCGCCGACTGGCCCTCCGCATAGCAGGCTCTCGATGTCCACTCCAAATTTGGCAGGAGGTCGCCCTCGGGCTGGGAGACGATGGGAGTTGTGGTGACGGGGGTGAGTTGGCCGGCCTTTTGCACGCTGACCACTTGCAGCCTAACAGGGGCGGGATTGGCGGGTCGGAACTGCTGCGCACAAGCTATGGCAGAAGAGAACGCGGCCAGGATGAGGGTTAGGGTAACATTGTGTTTCATATAACAAGCTATTAGTTTTTGATTTGTAAAAGACCTTTGGCAGCCACCGCCTCATAGCCAGCGTGGGAAGTCGCGATGACTGCAGGGAAGCGGACAGCTGCCAGTCTTTACGGTCTATGATATTCTACTTGATGATTTTCTTGCCATTGATGATGAGGATGCGCCGCGGCGCGGCCGTCGATGAGGCAGACGCAGCCCGGCCGTCGAGCGTGAAGGCACGGTCGCTGCCCGTGAGGGTCAGGCCGTGGATTCCTGTGGTGGGCAGCTGCGCACTCTTGTCGACCACATGAAGCGTACCGTTGGTGAAGACAACATCGTCGCCCTCGACAGTGCCGGGCTCCACGACGATGGGATACTCGCCCACGGGAGCATTCTTGCCGGCAGCACAACTGAGGACGGGAGTGCCGGGAACGAAGTCGCCAAACATGCGATACTGCCATTCGGGATTGTCGTCGCCCTCGTGGCGATAGACATCGGTGGCGCGGATGTTGGTGCCCTGCTCCAAGACGTTGTCCAACTTGAAGAAGTCTCTCCAGCCGGCAGAACGCATGTAGACGTCGCGGGTGCCGGCGGGAATGGCCAACTGAGTGTAGCCGACATCGAGGCCGTCGAAGGCATGCACGTCGACGGCTGGCGGCGTGGCGGTGCGCACACAGATGCGCTTGAGGTTGGTGGCATGGGCGAAGACGCTGCTGCCCAAATGCTCCACATTCTTGGAGAGCACGAGACCCTGGATTCTGAAGCAGCCATCGAGGGCATACTTGTGAATCGACCTCACCGTGGAGGGCACTTCATAAACAGAGGTGTAGTCGGCCATCATGCTCGCCGCATTATAATAATAAGGAAGCACCTCTATGACCTCTGTGGTGTCGGCATTGTAGACGACATGGTCGACCACCACGAAATGGCGCTCAGCGTTGTCGCCAAACACGACCTCGGAGAGATTGCGGCAGTCGCCAAAGGCGCCATCACCGATGGAGACCAAGTTCTGGGGCAGGACGACCTTGCGCAACTGGCTGCCATAGAAGGCCTTCGTGGGCAGCGAGTCGCCGGGGAGAGAGGCTTGGGAGAGGTCGAGCACGCGCAGGCCCTGGGTGAGGCTCTTCTCCGCATAGAGCCTGAGGCTGTCTTCACTGACGGGTCCCTCCACACGCAGGGAATCCATCAGCGCGCCGCCCTGGGCGGGAGGCTCGCAACCGATGATCATGTCCTGCTGGTTGTGGAAACTATGCTGGCGGGGATTGAGCAGGTCCACTTCGTAATAGCCGTCGTTTCGGCCGAACCATCCCCAGTTGACATGCACAAGTCCCTCGGCATCGTAGCCGTCGAAGATAAAGGCATGACCGCCGCCACCTACTGTGAAAAGGTCGTCGGCTCCGGAATACATCAGGGGACGGTTGTGGCTGAGTTCGTCGAAGATGATGTACATCCAAGCTTCGTCTTCGGAATAGGAGGAGCGCTGAAGCAGCTGGGCGCCAGAGAATCCGAAATGCTTCTTGAGACTCACCACCGCACTGTCGGAAAAGGTGCCTGAAGCCTCGGTGCCATAAATCATGGCGAACGTCACGCCGCAAGCATAGCTCAGGGCCGCCACCTGGTCGGCCTCGGCCTGGGAGTAGTTGCCGGGCGTGTAGGAATCGCGCATCAGCGAGTAGTCGAAGACGTAGTCGTCGAGATTCACGGTGATGGGAACAGGACGGCCAAAGGCGTCAGTGGTCTGCATGTCGGTATAGGTGCCGGTGGGATGGGTGGGATAGCCATGGTAGTACATGATTTGCGCCATCGCCGTTGCCACACATCCCACTACGGTGCGGCCCACCAACTTGCCATTGACATCATATTCGAGGGGGCAGAAGTTGTTGTATGGCTCCAACTGTCCCCAAATGCTACTGAGCATCTGAGGCACTTGGGCAGGAAACGTGTTGAGGTCGGGACTGATCCTCCGATAAGGCACCCCCTCGGCCACAATCTGCCCCGCGGCCTCCTCCACGGCACCGAGCCACCACTTGAGGCCAGGATTGGTGTCGGACTTGCTGAAGTCGGTGGGCGAATAGGCCAACACGGCTGGCAGGAGGTCGTCGTTGGAAATGACGGCATAGCCTCCGCTGGACCGTCCCACCACGGTCAGTGCCTTGGAGGCGTATGCCACAGAAAGCTCCGCCTTGCCCGCTGCGCGCCTTGCGGGGGCAACCTTGGAGGTAAGGGCTTCGCCGGCAAGCTGCAGAATCTGCGCTTGCGTTCTCGGCTTGGCCTCCGCTGCAAGGGCGCAGCAGAGGGCCAAGGCCAAAATGATATTGCTTTTTTGTGAGAACATATTGTATTCGTTTATAATGGTTGACAGTTACCTAACACGAATGGTCTTGCCCTCCAGGATGTAGACGCCTTGGGGCAGACCGCCAAGCGAAGTGGCGTGGCTTCGGACGAGCTTGCCGTCGACAGAATAGATGTCGACCGGATGGGCGGACGCTGCGTTGACACTGCCCACACGTGTAGTGCCATCGACATAGACCACGTAGGTGGCGGCGTCGTTGGCGGGGTAGACATCCTTGGGGCAGAAGAGCTGGGCCTTGAGGATGACGCTCTCGCCATCGTGGCCGTCTATCACGGGCGACAGTTCGTAAGTGGACGTCTCGTCGGGCTGCAATGGGGCGACGGACTGGACCGTGGCTATCAGTGTGGAGCCTTGCAACACGCCGACGCGATAGCCCGAGGCGGGCTTCAGGCCCTGGTTGGCGACCATCACCTTGAGCGTGGTCTTGACGCCAGCCTCCACGGTGTCGGGAGCCACAATGTCCAAAGCCAAATCGGTGTCGTAGGGATTGCGCACAAGAATCTGGTCGAGGCAGACCGTGCGCCCGGAATTGGCGGTGACAACAAACTTGGGGATGAAATACCTGTTGCCGACAAGAGAGTCGAGGGCGACGGTGGTCTTCTCCCAGCCCTCCTTGCTGTCGTCGCCCTTGATGGTGTCGAGGGCACATTCCTCGCCGTTGGGGAGGGCGGCCTTGACCACAATCGTATCTTCAGAGCCCAAATGGCAATACATGAAGGAGAGGCGGGGATGGACGGCGGATTGAAGGCTCATCTTTCCCAAATTGAAAGATGCGGTGGCTCCCATGCGGTCGGGGGTGTAGGCCACGCACCCTGCATCCTGGTCGGAACTCTCAGCGGTGGTGATGGCAAAGAGGCCGTCGCCCTCCATCCAGTTGATGCCATGACCTGTGCCGGTGGCGAAGCTCTCGGCAAAGGGGAGGCTGTAGGGCGCGCCTATCAGAGTGCGCCCGTAGGTATAGCCGCTCTCTCCGGCAGCATTGTGGGCCATGAGGCCGAACCTGATGAGGTCTTGCGCTCCCTCATCGGTGTTGATGGCGTAATGGGCCTGCAGACCTATGGTGTCCTTGATTTCCTCTGTGGGACGATAGGTGTCATCCAAAAGTTGGAGCCTGTAGGCTACATCCTGCGGACGGACAATGTGTCCATTGGCACCTATTGGGGCAACGGGCTTCCAACAGAAGTTGAACCCATCCCCAGTGTCGGCTATCGACAAACCCGAGGGCGGCATGGGAACGTCCACGCCCACATAGACGGAATCCACTTCCGCCCTTCGTCCGTTGCCCTTGTCGTTGTAGGGAATCACGGTGTAGCTGTTGAAGCCGTTTTGGGGACTATTGTCGACGAACGAGACTTCCTCTCCGGGACGGATGCCCGTAGGGCTGGCAATGACCTCTCCATTGCGCAGAATCTCCACCCGGCTGAGGCTGCCGAGCGGCTTGCCGGAGTTGGTCTTGGTGGGAGCGACGAAATGCACGGTGGCCTTGAGCTGTCCGTTGGGGTCGGCCACAGCGCGCAACAGCCCCACAGAGTCGGGTGCTTCGGGGTCTGAGGCAACGGCCACAAGGATGTTGGTGAAGTAAAGGCTCTCCCGGCCAGGCTCCGTCATCACATGGATTCCGAAATGGTAGGTGCCGCTCTTGCTGACAGTGAACTCCTTGAGACAGGTTTTCACTTCGGAGCTTGTGATGGTGAGGGGTGACATCACGGGGAGCTGCATGGCGGCCACAGAGTTGCCAGTCCCCATCCTGACCTCCATGATCTGCTCATCGTCATTCATGAGACTTGAGGATTTGGCATCCACGGAGAACTTATAGACTGCGCCAGCTTCGAGACGGATCTTGGGAGTGACAAACCAGTCGTCGGCCTTCTCCTTGGCCTTCAAGGCCGTGTAGCCCATCTCGTGGTAGTCCTGTTCGGGGATGATTCCTCCAAACTGGGCTTCCGTGTAGTGGCGGAAGATGGTGATGCCGTCATGGTTGGCATCGATGGTGGTATAGAAGTCGCGCTTGGTGTTCTCGTCAAACTTGTCCTCAAAGGGGACGCTGTAGGCGGAGCCGACAACCAAGGCGTCGCTGTAGCCATAATCGCCCACCTGCGTGGCGTTGTGGGCCCTGACTCCGTAAGTCACCCTCTTGTTGCCGTCGATCCTCAAGGTGTCCTTCACCGATGTGGCGGCAACGCCCTCTGCGATGGAGGTCGACTCATTGTCGACGACACGGCAGACATCGTAGGTCATCTTGCCCAAGAAGCCTTCGTGCAGACCCTTGGAGGGTGAATCCCAACGGATGGTGGCCACGGTGTCGTCTTCCAACGTGGCTTTGACTCCACCGGGCTGCTCGGGAATGTCGTAGCCCACCCAGCGCGAGGCTGAGGCCGGGAGCGACGCACCCTTGTCGTTGGAAAGGGTGATCTTGACGCTCAACATGCCGGATGCCTTCGCGGCCACATCCACTGAGGCAACAGTGCCGGGCGACACAGTGCCCTGAAGGGTGCCGGAGGCTGTCTCCACCTTGTAGTTGAGTTGACCAGCGAGGGGATGGCCGCCGGCTGTGGTGTCGGAAGCGGCAAACGAGACCTTGCCCGCCAATGCGGGGTCGGCGAAGTCGAAGGTGATGTTGGCAGCCGGCGCGGGCGCGCCCTCCGGGGCCTGCAAGACGGGGAATACCATGCCCACAATCTGGTCGCCTTGGGGAAGGACTCCCACCTTTGTGGCGGCAGCCGTGGAGAGGTTGATCTTGTACATCACCACAGAGTCGCCGTAGACTCCCGTGTAATAGGGCCAATAGAACTCGTTGCTGACGGGATCGATTTCGCCGCAGGTGGCATAGTCCTTGGGGTCGGTATACTCGCCGCCAATCTTGATGCCTGTGTTGCCCACCCGCACCTCCTCGCCTGTGGAGGTGCTAATGCGGTAGAGGTCGCCATTGGTGTCGATGCCGTAGAGGAAGCCGTCGCTGCTGATGCCAAGGGCGAGATAATAGCGGGTAGTGGTAGAGAGGGTGGTCCGCGTCATGTTGGCATAGTCTACGGTGCCAAGCTCGTAGGTATTGTCATCCTGCGTGCGGAACTCTCCCCACGTGGTGCCGTTGGTGGCCTGGGCGGTCTCTATGGCGACAAAGTTGATTTGGTCGGGAAGAGTCAGACTGAGCGGCTCGCCCTCGGCCTGCCACGTGTCGGTATTGATTTTGTGGAGGGTGGCGGAGGGTCCTGAGAACCAGCCGCCCTTGTAGTAGTCCATGCCGTAATAATAGCCGTTCTGCCAAGCGCAGCCGGCACTGAAGGTATAGTCGGAGGTGGTGAACAGAGGTGTCTTGTCGAACGGGGAAACGGTCTGGTAGGAGTAGACTCCATATTGGGTACTCCATTCAGAGGATTGGGCAAGGAATCCCCAAAATTTGGATTCTTGGGCATGGCCATGCAATCCGATGGACAAGCCTAAAATGACAAGGGGCAAAAATCGTCTCATAAGCTGTGTATTTTGGGAACAAGATATATCCCTCCCCCTCCTTGGATGCGACGCGCATCGCGAAGGAGGAGGGTAAGATGGTAGGTAAGAAAGAGAGAGATCGACGGAGAGAGGTGGGGCTATCTCACCACAACCTTCTGGCCATTGATGATGTAGACGCCCTTGTGTTGGGGAGTGGCGATCTTGCGACCCTGCAGGTCGAAGACGGCGCTAAGGCCAAAGGTGTTGTGGAGGGAGCCGATGCCGTTGGCAACCTTGCCCTCATAGAAGGCGGTGTTGGCCGGTACGGTCTCAGGAATCAAAAGGAAAGCGGGCTGGTCATTGGCCACGGTCAGTGTTTTCATGCTGCCGTTGTTGTTTTGGGCAAACAGGGTGCCTCCAAGCACATTGCCCTCAATGGGAGCCACGTCTTCATCCAACGGCACCAACTGGTTGTCGGCCAGGGCGGTGGACTTGGACCTCACCACCACGGCAGTGTTGGCTCCTACCTTGCCATCGGCTATCTTTTCAAGCGTTGCGCCACCTGTTGCGGCATCTACCGACGACACCGTGTAGACCTCTACGTCGGGCGACAGCACCTTATAGGGGAAGGCGGTGTTGAGGGTGGTGTAGAAATGGCCGTCGCTGCCCTTCTTTGCGGCGTCGGGGGCCACGGCAAAGGGTGAGGCCTCGTTCACGTACTCAGGCCTCCACGTGATGCGTTGCGACTGCTCGGTGGTCAACGTTACGCCATTCGTGCCGAAGGCGTCGGGCAACTGCTGGGAGTACAGGTCGCCGTTCTCATCGGTGCACAAAGCGTAGACGTTGTCGGCCTGGGTGTAGTTGAGCAGGTTGTCGGCCAATTTGTAGGGTTCCGACTCTTCCGAATAGTCCTTGGCAATCTGGGCGAGCACGCGCTCACAAGTCTCCTGCCAGATGTTGAGGGTGTCAACATCGGGGTTGGTTCCGTTGCTGGTCAGGATGGCATTGATGTAGGTCTGGGCGTTCTTCATGTTTCCAATCCAAGCAGGTGTCTTGAATTCGATGGCGTAGTTGCCCGTGAAGAAGGAGGAGCCACCATTGTCGGGAGTGACCGAGAGGGGATGGAAATAGAGGTGGAAGTCGGCGATGTCACGCCATTGGGTGAGGTAGCTTTGGCACCACGCCTTGAAGTCGTCGACGGTGGCGAGGTTGGCAGGATAGATCACTCCCGAGAATACGCTCAGAAGCATGAGGTTCTGATAATTATTCTCATAGATTGTGGACACCTCGTCGTTGAGGAAAGCGTTGATGGCGCGGTCGCAATAGTCGCTCAGTTTGGAAAAGAACAAGGCGTAGTCGGTGCCCTGAATGCTGAGGCTCGTCACAGGATAGAAGCCGCTCTTCCAGCTGTTGAGGGTCATCAGCTGTTGGAAGAGTTTGGAATAGGTCTCCTGGTCGATCTCACCCTTGTCGAGGCGGGCCTGGAGGGCAGCCATATCGTCGCCCAAGGAATACATCTTAGAAGTGGTGAGCCTCACCACCTGGGATGCATTGGCGGGGTTGGCCGTGGTGGAGCCGAGTCCGCCCTGGGTGAAGGCGGTAAGATAGGTGTTCAAGTCGGGGTTGGACAGACGGTAATAGCCATTCAGACTGTCGGGATAGTTGCTCTCCTGGGCAACTGCAACAAGACTCACCGCACTCAAAAGCAGTGACAATACATAGGTAAAATACTTGTTCATAGCAAAAAACGATTTAGAATTTGCCACAAAAATAGAGAAAAAAACAGGATAACCATATCGAATTTCGGAAAATCGGATATAAAAAAAAGGAAAAGTAAGAAACCAAGTTTGTCTCAGACCAAATAATAGACTATGTTGTGATTAGCTGAAAATTTGTACCTTTGCAGGGTAAGAAACAACAAACCAAAGTGGCGGTGGAGGAGATAAGCGTTGTGACTAGCTGAAAAA
>SFCY01000069.1 GCA_004558865.1 Bacteroidales bacterium | reverse complement strand
TTATGTGCCATTTTAAGAAATACTTGACCAAAGTCCTTTGTTTTAGTTACTCCTTACCCGGAAATCTATTAGTTTTTATAGAGGAAAGATACAAAAAAAATATCGTGCCAATGGCGGATTGTCGATAAAAATGGCTATCTTTGCTCATTGTCAATCCTGCGGCATACGCCACAAAGAAACTTCAAACCCTACATTTATTATATAGAACATGGATATTCTCTTTTTGGTTTTAGGCATCGTCGTCGGTGCGGTGTGCGGTTATCTTCTTGCCAACAACGGCAGCGCGGGCGTCAAGGCCAAGGCCGAAATGCTGCAACAGCAGCAGGAACAGTCTGGGGCCCAGCTCGCCGACGCGCGCGGACAGGTGGAGCGGCTCGCGTCGGACCTCGCCGCGGCTGTCACGGCGCGCAAGGCCGCCGAGGAGCAGTTGGCCTCGGCCCGCGAGGACTTCAAGGCTCAGAAGACGGATATGGACCGCGTGCACTCCGCCCAGGTGGAGCAGCTGCGCAGCCAGTATGCCGAGCAGTTGCAGGACTTGCGCGGCCAGCACGCCACGCAGTTGGAGGAGCTGCGCCGCCAGCAGAAGGAACAGTTGGAGAAACAGTCGGAATTGATACGCGAGCAAATCAACACGGCCTCGGAAGACATCCTGAAGAAGCGCGCCGAGGAGCTCTCCACTACCAACAAACAGCAACTCGACCTGCTGCTCAATCCCCTGCACGACAGTTTGAGGCAGATGCGGCAGAGTGTGGAGCAGAGCAACAAGGACAGGCTGACGTCGCTGGAGAACCTGCGGGCCACCATCAAGGCCAACCAGAAACAGGCCGAGGCCTTGGGCGAGAGGGCCGACAAGCTCACCGAGGCCCTCACAGGCGAGACCAAGACGCAGGGCAACTTCGGCGAGTTGCGGCTGCACACGCTCTTGGAGAACATGGGCCTGCAGGAGGGACTGCAATATGAGGAGCAGTCGATGCTGAAGGAAAACGGCGAGGCGGTGCGCGACGATGAGACGGGGCGCAAGAAGATTCCCGACGTGATACTCCACTTCCCCGACAACCGCGACGTGATCATCGACTCGAAGATGTCGCTCACAGCCCTCAACGACTACTACAACGCCACCGACGAGGCGCAGCGGGAGGACGCCTTGAAGCGGCACGTAGCCTCCGTGAGGAAGCATGTGGACGAGCTGGCCAAGCAACGCTACCAGTTCTACACGCCCAAGGGGAAGAAGACCCTCGACTTTGTGATGATGTACATCTACAATGAGGGCGGCCTGCAGTTGGCGCTGGCCAAGGATCCGACACTCTGGAAGGAAGCCTACGACAAGGGGGTAATCATCTCCGGCTCGCAAACGCTCTATATGATGCTGCGCGTGTTGGAAATGACATGGCACCAGGTGCGCCAGGCCGAGAACCAGGAGGACATCATGCGCGCCGCCAACGAGATCGTGAACCGCGTGCAGGTCTTCTACGAGCGCTTCCGCAATGTGGACGACCAGTTGGCGAAGACCACCAAGGCGTTTGCCGACTTGAAGAACTCCACCGCCCCCTCAGGCCAGAGCATCACCACCGCAGCCCGCAAACTGTTGAAGTATGGCGCCACGGAGAATACCAAGCGCAAATACAAACTGCCTGAGGCCGACGACGGTGGGGAGGAGGGAAAGCAGATAGAGGCTGCCCAATAGACAGTCGGGAGCCTCTGCGCAGGGCGTCTGCCATCTGCCTGCCAACAGAAAAAGCGGAACCTTTCGGATGACCGAAAAGTTCCGCTTTTCCGTTGCCGGGCCTGCCGTTGGCGGCAGTCCTCACGATGACCGCATGGGAGACTCCCGCCGGGCCACTCGTGGCCACTTGGGGATCGAGGCTACATGTATCCGAGCCAACGGAGGATGTCGTTGAGGTTGGCCACTATCATGAGCAGGAGCAGGAAGCCGATGCCGAAAATCTCGGCCCACTCCATGAACTTGTCTGAAGGCTTGCGCTTCGTGATGATTTCCACCAAGAGGAACAGCACGAATCCGCCATCGAGCGCGGGGATGGGGAGAATGTTCATAAAGGCGAGGATGATGCTCAGGAAAGCCGTCATCATCCAGAAGGCGTGCCAGTCCCACTTGTCGGGGAAGAGGCTGCCGATGGCTCCAAAGCCGCCGAGGTTCTTCACGCCGTCGGAGGTGAAGACGTAGCGCATGTCGCTGATGTAGCCGCCCAGGACATCGAAGCCATATTTCACGCCCGCGGGGAAACTCTCAAGGAAGCCGTAGCTGACGTGGGTCTCCTTGTAGTCCTTGAACGGGCTCGCAGCCGCGTAGCCCATCATCAAGTCGGGCGTGAGCGTGGTGGAGAGCGTGTCGACCTTGCCTGTCTGCACCCGTCTCACAGCCAGCGTCACCGTGCGCAGCCTCAGGCTGTCGTCGCGCGTCTTGGCTCCCGTCAGTGCGTCGGCTATGCGTCCTGTGGCCTCCTTGTAGCTGTTGTAGCTGTCGAGGGGCTTGCCGTTGAGGGCGATGATCTCGTCGCCTTTCTGCAGCTGCATCCTCCAGGCCGGCGACTCGATGCTGTCCTTGGAGTCGGCCGTGAGGGCGATGCGCCTCATCACGGTGTCGACCTTGTTCTCCATAAAGGGCTCCATGAAGCGTGGCGAGGACTTGAACATATCCAAGAGGTTGAGTTCGCCGGGCAGGTTGACCCTTACTTTCTTGCCGCCACGCAGCACGTCGCACCAGTTGGCGCGCGATATGTCGCGATAGACATCGGTGTTGAAGTCGCGGAACTCTCCTCTGTCGGTGCCCAACAGAATATCATGGTCCTGGAAGCCGTAGCGTTTGGCCTCCTGGCTGAACTTCATTCCGAGCGACATGTCCTTGGTGGCGACGTAGGTCTCGCCCCAATGGAACATGATCATGCTGTAGATGAAGAGCGCGAGCAGCAGGTTGACGGTGACGCCAGCCACCATGATGATGAGGCGTTGCCATGCGGGCTTCGTGCGGAACTCCCATGGCTGCGGGTCGCGCTTGAGTTGTTCGGTATCCATGCTCTCGTCCACCATGCCGGAAATCTTGCAGTAGCCGCCGAGGGGCAGCCAGCCGATGCCGTAGGTGGTCTCACTGTTCTTGGGCTTGAACTCGAAGAGGTGGAACCATGGGTCGAAGAAGAGATAGAACTTCTCCACTCTCACGCCGAAGAGCTTTGCCGTGAGCATGTGACCCATTTCGTGGAGCAACACCAGCAGGGAGATTGCCATCATGAACTGGAGCGTCTTGATGAGAAAAATTTCCATGTTTTGTTTCTTTGATTCTTTTTGAGGGTTATGGGACTGATGTAGGGGGTGGGTATGTGTGTAGTAGGGGGTGATGGCCTATGCCCTGCCAAGCAGCTCGGTGGCTATCCTCCGCGCCTCAAGGTCCGACAGGCGATAGACATCGAGGGTGGGGGAGGCGTCGAAGGAGGCGTGGGCCATCGTGTCGCCGATGATTTCCGGGATTTGGTGGAACGTGCATCGGCCTTCGCGGAAAGCCAGGTTCACCACCTCGTTGGCGGCATTGAGAATGCAGGGCATGTTGCCCCCACGCCGGATGGCCTCGTAGGCCAGCCCCAAGCAGCGGAACTTTTTCGGGTCGGGTTCGAAGAAGTCGAGGTGGCCGGTCGTGAACAAGTCGAGGCGCTCACCGTCGAGGGACAGCCGCTGGGGATAGGAGAAGGCATACTGGATGGGCAGCCGCATGTCGGGCACGCCCAACTGGGCCTTCACGGCTCCATCCATGAACTGCACGCCGCTGTGCACCACCGACTGCGGATGGATGAGCACCTGGATGCGCTCCGCCGGAACGCCGAACAGCCACCGCGCCTCCATCACCTCGAATCCCTTGTTCATCAGTGTGGCGGAGTCGATGGTGATCTTCGCCCCCATCTTCCAAGTGGGGTGCCTCAGGGCGTCGGCCGCCGTCACAGTGGACAGCTGCTCTTCCGTGTAGTTGCGGAAGGGGCCGCCGGAGCAAGTGAGCAGGATCTTGTCCACCTTGTTCATGTCCTCGCCCACGAGGCACTGGAAGATGGCGCTGTGTTCCGAGTCGACGGGAAGCAGCGGCGCGTGGTGCTGCTCCACGAGGCTGAGGATGAGTTCTCCCGCCACGACGAGCGTCTCCTTGTTGGCCAGGCAAATCTTCTTGTGTGCCTTGATGGCGTTGATGGTTGGCTCCAGGCCCGCATAGCCCACCATGGAGGCCAGCACCGCGTCGATGGGGTCGGCCTCCACGATTTCGTTGAGGGCGGCCTTGCCGGCGTAGGCCTTGATGTCGGGCAGGTCGCTGAGCTTCTGCTTGAGTTCTTCGTATCGGTCCTCGTTGGCGACGACCACGGCGGCGGGATGGAACTCGCGCGCCTGCTCCACAAGCTTGTCCACGCTGTTGTTGGCCGTCAGGGCGTAGACCTCGTAGCGGTCGGGGTGCTGGCGCACGACATCGAGCGCCTGGGTGCCGATGGAGCCTGTGCTACCGAGAATGCATATTTGTTGTTTCATTGTTTCGTCGGATGTTGTAAGGATAGATGTAGGATGTTGGCGGGAAGGTTTGGAAACGCCGCCTTCGCCCTCTCACAGCTCCAACAGCCCCTGCGGGATGCGGAGTCTGAGCGTGTGGGCCTGGTGGTCGATTGCCTCCACCAGGTCCGGGGCCAAGGGGATGAGGAGCTTCTGGCCGCTGCCGGCCTCCACTTCGAGGAGCGTGTTGGCCGTCGACGTGTCCACGGCCACGACGCGCCCCACGGCGGTGCCTGTGGAGCTGTCCTCCACGCTGAATCCCATTAGGGCGGCCAGGCTCAGCTCCCCGTCGCCATCGTCCTCGCCCTTGGGGAAATACACGTCGCAGTTGACCAGCCTGCGCGCCTGGTCGGCGTTGTCGATGTCGGCGAACTTGATGATGCAGGTTTCGTTGCTGCGGAATCGGTATTCCTCGATGAAGAAGGGAACGGGTATGCCGTCGACTTCCACAAAGAGGAAATCGGCGTCGTTGCGGTCGAAGATGTCGTCGGAGAACATGAGTGTCAGCTCTCCGGCCACTCCGTGGGGCTTTCCCAAGCGGCCTATCTTGTAGATGTCGTCGGGTCTAATCATCGACGCGGCTGATTTTGGCCCCTAACTTGTTGAGGCGTTTCTCGATGTCCTCGTAGCCGCGGTCAATCTGCGCGATGTTCTCGATGCGGCTGGTGCCGTCGGCGCTCATGGCGGCGATGAGCAGGGCTATTCCCGCCCGGATGTCAGGACTGGTCATGCGGCCCGCCCTGAGGCGTATCTTGTGGTCGTGGCCCACCACCACTGCGCGGTGGGGGTCGCAGAGGATGATTTGCGCCCTCATGTCGATGAGCTTGTCGACGAAGAAGAGCCGGCTCTCGAACATCTTCTGGTGGATGAGCACGCTGCCCCGTGCCTGCGTGGCGACGACGAGCAGCACCGACAGTAAGTCGGGGGTGAGTCCCGGCCATGGCGCGTCGGCGATGGTCATGATGGTTCCGTCGAGGAACGACTCAATCTCGTAGTGCTTCTGCTCGGGTATGAAGAGGCTGTCGCCCTGCTGCTGGATCCTCACGCCCAACCGCCTGAAGGCGTCGGGTATGATGCCCAAGTTGCGCACGCTGCAGTCCTCAATCCTCACGCCCTCGCCCACCATGGCCGCCATGCCGATGAACGACCCCACCTCGATCATGTCGGGCAGGATGCAGTGGCTGGCGCCGTGCAGCCCGTCCACGCCCACGATGGTGAGCAGGTTGGAGGCGATGCCGCTGATGTTGGCTCCCATGGCGTTGAGCAGGTGGCAGAGCTGCTGGATGTAGGGCTCGCAGGCGGCGTTGTAGATGGTGGTGGTGCCCTTTGCCATGACCGCGGCCATGATGATGTTGGCCGTGCCGGTGACGCTGGCCTCGTCGAGGAGCATGTACTTGCCGCGCAGCTGCCGGCCCTCAAGCAGGTAGAGGTCGCGCTCCTCGTCGTGGACGAAGCGCGCCCCCAGCTGCTTGAATCCGAGGAAGTGGGTGTCGAGCCGGCGGCGGCCAATCTTGTCGCCTCCCGGCTTGGCCACTGCGGCCTTGCCGAAGCGGCCGAGCAGCGGGCCTATCATCAGCACGCTGCCCCGCAGCTGGGCGCACTTCCTCACAAACTCAGCGGAGTCGAGGAAGTCGAGGTTGATGTCGTCGGCCTGGAACTCATACTCGTGGCGCGAGATCCGGCTCACCTTCACGCCCACATCCTTGAGCAGCTTGATGAGGTTGTTCACATCGAGGATGTCGGGCACATTGCTGATGCGCACCACGTCGGAGGTGAGCAGCGTGGCGCATATCACCTCCAGCGCCTCGTTCTTGGCTCCCTGGGGCTGGATGGAGCCTTTGAGCTTGTGGCCTCCTTCGATACAGAATGCTTCCATTTATTGTTTTTTCTTGTTGCGCTTGGTGCTGACAGCGGGTTCCTTCACAATCTTCTCAAACCTGAACTGCTTCAGGTTGAGCCTTATCTTCCCGTCGGTGAAGAGTGCCAGGTCGTCGGCCACCTTCTCGTTGTCGCTCGACCCGTGGCTCCACTGCACGAGGTTGCGCTTCATCTGGTTGGCGGCGAATCGCGTCAGCATGTCGCGCTCGTTGCCGGGGGGCATCGTCTTCAGCCGGTCGAAGACCTCGAAGAGGATGTGGCCGTAGTGGCGCACGGGGATGCTCGTCATGGGATAGGCCACCTTGTCGGGGCGTGCCGACATGGCCTTGGCGTGGGATATGTCGCAGGGCCAGTCGATGTCGAGCTTGAAGTCGCTCAGTATGGCCAGATGGTCCCACAGTCTGCGCTCCCACTCCACACGGTTCTTCGTGCGGTTCTGGGGATGCATGCGGCCCATGACGGCCACGATGGTCTTGGCGCAGCGCAGGCGCTCCTGGCGGCTGGGCAGGCCGGTGCAGTATTCCACCATTTCCTGTATCTCCCTGCCATACTCGGGCAGCACTAACTGCGAGCGTTGCGTGTTGTAGTCTAATCCTTCTATATTCATAGTTGTTGCTGTATGCGTTGTTGGGGGTTGTCAGAGCAGTTTGCGCGGCAGCTTGGCCACGAAGTCCTTCAGATAGAACGGCACGAAATAGGCCACGTCCTCAAACTTCTCCGTGGCGATGCGCTTCTCGGCCAGCGGCAGCATGTTCTTGGCCAGCGGCTCTATGCCCTCGATGAGATGGGCGTTGGGGCTGTGGATGGCCTCCATGCACTTGGCGGCCCCGTTGCCGAAGAAGTACATGGGGCGGGAAAGGTACTCGCTGTAGGTGGTCTCGTCGACCACGTCGGAGTGGATGGGGCGCACCTCCCTCAGTGCGCGGTCGAACACCTGGGCGTAGACCTCCATGCGGCGCGCGTCGAGCATGGGGCAGAGCAGGGCGTCCTCCTCGGCCACCATCTCCCGGAGCAGCACCGGCACGCAGAGCAGCTCCAGCGTGGGCACGCCGATGAGCCTCAATCCGCGGCCATAGCAGATGCCCTTGGCCATGGAGACACCGATGCGCAGCCCCGTGTAGGATCCCGGGCCGCAGCTCACGGCCACATAGTCAAGCGGTATGGCATGGTTGTCGGTGAAGGAGAGGGCCTCGTCGATGTAGCTGCCCAAGCGCTCGTTGTGGTAGGGGCCTGAATGGTCTTCCTTGTTGAAGATGATTTCACCCTCGTGGCTCGCTGCTACCGAGCACACGTTGGTACTCGTCTCAATGAACAGAATAGACGACATAATTAATTAATTATCTAAATAATGCGCAAAATTACTCTTTTTTTCTCAGTTTTTTGTACTTTTGCAGAAATTTAACGCGAAAGATAGTATGATACAATCGATGACCGGCTACGGCAAGGCTGTCGCAACCTTTCAAGACAAGAAAATCCACGTAGAAGTCAAATCACTCAACAGCAAGACAACGGACCTCTCGATGCGCCTCGCTCCCATCTACCGCGACAAGGAGATGGAGATCCGCCAAATCGTCACCAAGGCCCTCACCCGCGGCAAGATAGACCTCTCGCTCTGGGTGGAGAAGGACACAGCGGCCAGCGCCACGCCCATCAACGCCGCATTGGTGGAGAACTATTACGCCCAAATCAAGGACATAGCGGCCAAGACGGGCATTCCAGAGCCCGCAGACTGGTTTGGCACGCTGCTCAGAATGCCCGACGTGACGCTGAAGACCGACGTGGAGGAACTCAGCGGCGAGGAGTGGGAGGTGGCCAAGAAAGCCCTCCTCGAAGCCCTCGGCGAGCTCAACGCCTTCCGCAGCCAGGAGGGCGCCGCCCTGGAGAGGAAGTTCAAGGAGAAGGTGGACAACATCGAGCGGCTGCTCCACGAGCTTGAGCCCTACGAGAAGAGCCGGGTGCCCAAGATAAGGGAGACCATCGTGAAGGGGCTTGAGGAGATTCCCAACGTCGACTACGACAAGAACCGCCTTGAGCAGGAACTCATCTACTACATAGAGAAACTCGACATCAGCGAGGAGAAGCAGCGGCTCGCCAACCACCTGAAATACTTCCGCGAGACCATGGCCGAGGACAAGCCCAACGGCAAGAAGCTCGGCTTCATAGCCCAGGAAATGGGGCGCGAGATCAACACCACGGGATCCAAGAGCAACCAGGCCGACATGCAGAACATCGTGGTGAAGATGAAGGACGAGCTGGAGCAGATCAAGGAGCAGGTGCTCAACGCGCTCTAAGCTTTCTTCTTCAGGTTGCTTGCAAATGCCAGCAAGGTTGTCGACAATTGTCGGCAAGTTGGCTGGCAATTGTCAGCAGCCCCAACCATGCGCCGCCACACCCTCGGCAGGCCGCCCTTGCGCGGCGCCCAGGCGGCAAACCATACAACCAATAACAAGACTATGGCAACAGACAACGGCCGCCAGCCGGGCGGCACAGGCAAACTCATCATCTTCTCTGCGCCCTCGGGCAGCGGAAAGACCACCATCGTGAAATGGCTGATGCAGGAGCATCCCGGGCTGAACCTGGCCTTCTCCATCAGCTGCACCTCGCGCCCACCACGCGGCACGGAGCGCGACGGCGTGGAGTATTTCTTCCTCACGCCCGAGGAGTTCAGGGCCAAGATCGCTGGCGGAGAGTTCTTGGAATACGAGGAAGTCTATCCGGGTAGGTTCTACGGCACGCTCAAGTCGCAGGTGGAGACCCAGACCCAAAAGGGCGAGAACGTGGTGTTCGACGTCGACGTGAAGGGCGGCTGCAACATCAAGGGCTTCTACGGCCAGAGGGCGCTGAGCATCTTCATCCAGCCGCCCTCGATAGAGGAGCTGGAGCGCAGGCTCGTGAAGCGGGCCACCGACGCCCCCGAGGTGATACGCCAGCGGATAGACAAGGCGGCCTACGAGCTCACCTTCGCCCCGCGCTTCGACCATTGCGTGGTCAACGACAACCTTGAGGAGGCCGAGCGGCAGGTGCTGCGCCTCGTGGAAGACTTCTTGGGCAGATGATCCAGACCGGTTTCTTCGGCGGCTCCTTCAACCCCATCCATACCGGCCACATCTCATTGGCAGAGCACATCCTCAGGGAGACGGCTCTCGATGAGGTGTGGTTTGTCGTGTCGCCGCTCAATCCCTTCAAGCGCGGCGCCGGCGACCTGCTCTCCGACGAGCGGCGGCTGCGGATGGTGAGGCTGGCCCTCGCCGGCCATCCCGGATTGGTGGCCAGCGACTACGAGTTCCACCTGCCACGGCCCTCCTACACGTGGAACACGCTGGCCAACCTGCGCTCCGACTTTCCCCAGCGGAGGTTCTCGCTCATCATCGGGGCCGACAACTGGCTGTCCTTCGACCGCTGGGCGCGCCCCGACTTTATCAGGGCCAACTTCCCCATTCTGGTCTATCCGCGCCCCAGCTGCCCGCTCGATTCCCAGGCCCTGTCCCCCGGCGTGAGCTGCGTCGACATGCCGCTCTACGACCTCAGCAGCACCGAGATACGCCGCCGCCTGGCCGTGGGCGAGTCGGTGAGGGGACTCGTGCCGGAGAGCATAGAGCCGTTGGTGGAGGAATACTACGGCGCGCGGAAATAGCAGGAAATCTTCCAAATGAAATACGAACCCATCCAATTTTGCGTTAGTCAACAGGGGGACTGGGAAGAGGCACGCACGGACCTCTCGTACATTATCTGTTTATAATATGTCGGACAAAAGGAAAACAAAAGTATACGCATTCGGTTTCGACGGGACACTGACCCGCCGCGACCCGCTCATAGCGTTCATCCGCTTCTCGCGTGGCAGCATCACCCTCGCCTACGGCGTGGCGCTGCTCTGGCCGATGCTCCTGCTTGCGTGGCTGCGGCTCTACGACAGGGGGAAATGCCGCGAGCGGCTGTTCCACTTCTTCTTCCACGACATGTCGACAGACTATTTCGACGACCTCTGCGACCATTTCGCCCGCAGCCGGTGCCGCATCATCCGCGCCAAGGGCATGGAGCGCATTGGGCAGGCCGTGCGCGAGGGCTGCCAGGTTGCGGTCGTCTGTTCTTGCCCCGAGTCCTTGGCCCGTCCCTTCTTTGAGCAGGCGGGGCTCACCACCACAGGGCATTCGCCCCAAGTGCGCATTGTGGGCACGCGGACGGAGCTTCGCGGCTGCTGGCTAACCGGGCGTTTCGCCTCGCCCTACTGCTATGGCAGGGAGAAGGTGAGCCGCCTCAGGGAGGTCTACCCCTACCGCCGCGACTGCCGGATTGTGGCCTTTGGCAGCGGGCGCGCCGACAGGGAGATGATGGAGTTTGCCGATGATGGATATGTGGAGCCGTTTAAGTGACAAGCAGCGCGAGGCCTTGGGCGAGATGGTGCGCTTCGGCATTGTCGGCGCGCTTGCCACGCTGCTCCAGTATGGCATCTACCTGTTCTTGGTGTGGCTCTCGCCCGAGAGTCTGTCGCGGGCCGCGTCGCAGATGTGGTCGTCGGTGAGCATGACCGTGGGCTACGTCCTGAGCTTCTTCTTCAACTTCTTCGCCTCTACCCGCTTCACCTTTCGCGTCAGGGCCAATGCCCGCAGGGGAGCCGGATTCCTGTTCTCCCATTTGGTCAACTACCTCTTGCAGATGCTTACGCTCAACATGTTCCTCTTCTTGGGCATGGCGCGCGCCTGGGCGCCCATCCCAATGTTCTGCATCTGCGTCCCCGTGAATTTCATTCTCGTTAGGTTCTTCCTCAAACGCCAATAGTTCCTTATTGGATGTGGGAGTGAATGGCAATCCGCCATCATCCTGCTGCAGGGAGCGTGCCTTGTGCCAGCCCTCATGATATGGCCTAACCGCTTTTTGAAATCGATAAAACAGTTCCTTAGGGCACAGCGTATATTTTCCGTGGAATCATAAGTTTATAAAACCAGCGTGTGACAGGCAATCCAACTTGTGTGACAACTGTCACACAATAATAGAGCAGCTGACACACAACAATAGAACAGCTGACACACAGCAGCGTGACGACCGTCACAGAAGATGGAAGAC
>SFCY01000068.1 GCA_004558865.1 Bacteroidales bacterium | reverse complement strand
TGGCTGGAAGCCTATAATGAATTTATAAACATCATGGCCTTTTGGCTCCATGCCATGATATGGAAAAAGGATGCCCCAGCCTGGTGACATCCTTTCAGCGGAAGAATATCACAACCCGACTTCATGCTCCTTGAAGCCGTAGCCAAGCGCGGAGGATATGCCACCCTCTCCGAGCTCATGCGCGATGCCCTCATCCACATATCACATGCCGTTCTCTACCGCGCGGCATACCCCAACCGCTCCACAGAACTGGCCACCCCTGAGCCATTCCGACCCATGGGATGCGGGGAGGAAAATATGACCATCGAGGCCGACATCCGCTCCATCTTCGACGAGGCGCAGTCCATGGGTACCGAGTTCGAGGACGACATACGCAAGCGCAAATAGAGATGTTAAATCTTAGGCATAGTAGTAAAATAGTTACTTATTTGTTTGTTAGTTAGTAGTAAATTTACTATCTTTGCAGTGTTGAAACAAAACAAGTGTTCTATGAAAGTAGTGAAAGTAAGCAAGATTATTCATGATCTTGAGAAGGCCGGTTGGCGTATGGACCGTATGAAGGGCTCGCATCGTGAGTATGTACATCCCACGAAGAAAGGCACAGTAACGGTCAACGGAAAGAAAAGCAATGATGTTTGCGGATTTCTTCTGAAAAGCATCGAGCGACAATCGGGGATGAAATTCTGAGAGAAGGGGCTGCGGCCCCTCCCCTCCCTTCACGCTACGGAAAGGCACTTGCCAAGTTCAACAAGGGTGGCGATAAAAACGCCATCCATTTTCAAATGAATATTTAAGCGCAGATATATGGAAAAGGTAATAATGAAAGCAGCCCGCACGGACAACGGATATTGCTGCTCGTGCGACATCATTCCAGGATGGGTGGTCGCCTATACCGGCGACATTGACGGATTCAAGAACTATGTTCAGGAGAGTGTGGACTTCTGGCTGGAGGGACGAAGGGAAAAGGGTGAGGATTATCCCAAGGTATTTGACGGAGAGTATGAGCTGGTGTATGACTTCGATATAGCAACCCTGCTCGACTATTACCGTGGTGTGTTCTCTTTTTCAGCCTTACAGACCATTACGGGTATCAACCAAAAGCAGTTGGCCCACTATGCGAGTAGGGTGTCGTCGCCAAGACCTAAGCAGGCAAAAAAAATAAAGGTGGGGCTTCGTAAGCTCGCCAAAGATATAGAGATGGTTACATTTTGAATTCAACTGCCGACTTGATGTCGGCCACTACACAATAGAACACTTGGGGCCTCCTGCGCGAGATGCGTGGGAGGTCTTTTTTTGTTCCGTTCGGTAGGCCGCTGCTGTGCAGCGGCTAAGCCTGTATCGCCCAAGCCGCCCCTCTTTACCGCTCTTCTTCCTCTGCCTTTTCCATCTCCCTGCCCACCGTGTCATCGAGCAGCTTGGCATACGTGGTCCGTGTGATGCGTGTCGAGGAGTGACCCAATATCTTTGCCACGGTCTCCATGTCCACCCCGGCATTAAGCAGCATCGTCGCCCCCGTATGCCGTGCCCAGTGCGTCGTGATAGGCTTGTCCACGCCAGCCGTCTGAGCAACCACCTTCAGATACTGGTTATACTTCACGTTGCTCAGCAACGGCAACTTGCCCCCATACTTTTTCAAGACAGCCAAGGCAGGCCTCAAAAGCATGAAAGTGAACTCCACCCCGGTCTTTCCACGCTTGCCCGTGTACATCATCCGCCCGTTCTCTTCTCTCACCTTCCTCACGTCAAAGGCTGCGAGGTCTTTATACGAGAGGCACGTGCACGACTGGAAGACAAACAGGTCACGCACCCTGCCAAGGCTCTCCGTACCCATCCTGGCGGTCTCTATGGCACGGAGTTCGTCCTTGGTGAGATACTTGTGCAGGCCGTGGCTCACCTTGTCCTTCACGATATGCACCCATTTGTACGGGTTCCGCCTCAGATAACCCTCGCTGATGGCATCGAGGATGAACGAGTTGAGGAAACGGTGGTAGTTGTTCCATTTCGAGTAATTGCACATCCCTTTCTTCTTCAAAGCCTCGTCCATAAGGAGAATATTCCGCTCCGTCACGTCAGCAAAGCTCTTGATGCCGCCCCACTCTCTGAACCACTTCAAGAAGCGGTCATAACGCTTGCACGTGTCATCCATGCGTCTGTACTGGCGCACCTCCGCGCGCTCCTGGCAATACTCGTAGAACGTCTTGCCCACATCATCAAGGCGCTTCATCCGCGACGGAATCTCCTGAATGTTGAGACACCCTTCCTCTAACATGTCGTTGATAGCCTTCAGGACTTTGTTGCGCATCGTCGTAAGCGCCTTGTTCAGCTCTATGGCATCCGTCCTGCCCGTCACCATGTCGCCGCGCCACTCCGTGGGCAGCACCTTGATGCCCGTCGACAGGTACTTCTTCTTGTAGTCATAAGAAACACGGATCTCAATGACGGCTCCCTTATTCCGCGTCGCCGTCTTCTTCCTGTTGTACACAAAGCCTGCAACCGGCATTCTGTCATTCTCCATTGTCTTGCGTTTATGAATTGGCAAATTATCATTTTAAGCAGTGGTAAACACTGGCCGGGGGAGTGGTAAACACTATGGTAAACACAAACCGCCTAATGTTTGCCAATGATTACCAAAGATTGCAAATCTTTTTCGTTTGGTTGCTATCCCCTTATTACCCTAATTTTCAATCATTTACGCACATCTAATTTCGTAACTTGCTGACTATAAACGAAAAAAGGAAGCCTGCATCAGACTTCCTTTTCGACTTAAAAGCGGAAGAAGAGGGATTCAAACCCCCGATACCCGAAAGGGGTATACCGGATTTCGAGTCCAGCGCATTCGGTCACTCTGCCATTCTTCCTTAGCGTTGCAAAAGTAACACTATTTTTTGAGACTACCACAATATTCTGCGATTTTAATCTATTTTAACCTATCGACGTGGACAAGAAAGTGTGCCCAGCGCCCACCTTTTCTCGCCATGTCAGAGTTCAAGCAAGCTTGGCTCTGCTCATCTGGCTTATCGGAAAAGTTCTGCCATCTATTGGCCTCAAAACGTAAGTTGAAGAGGGAGGGTAGCGGGCTACACAACCGATGAGACTTGACGTTTTGAGGCCGATGGATGCCAAAGACGACCGAAACAACATGCATCCGTATCGTCTAATTTCCTAAACCTGATTTTTAGAATCGGCTTTTTATTTACATCTACTTCACCCGTATGATGTTGACGCTGCTCGTCAAGTCGGCGTGGCTCTCCGCCGTGATGGCCTTGGCAGTGATGCTACCTGCGCTTGAGGCGTTGGCCGTGAGGTCGTTGACAGTGAGCTCGTCGGCCTCGATGCTGGCTCCGCTTGAGGCTGTGAAGTCGCCCGTGCTGGCCTGTCCCTTGAGGTCGATGTTTGCCCCGCTGCTTGCCACGGCTTTCAGGTGGTTTGTGGTGATATGGCTCTCGAAGCTTCCGCCGGAAGAGACGGTGATGCTTGTGCTCATCGCTGCCGACAGCCTGTCCACGTCCAGGTTTCCCCCGGAGGATGCGTCGGCCTTCACTCCGTCGGAAGATTTGAGGTTGGCCACGTCCAAGTCTCCTCCCGAGCTGGCACTGAGGTCGGCCGTCGTGCAGCTCACCTTGCCCACCTTGAGCTCACCGCCCGATGAGGCGCAGAGCTCCACCTTGTCGTTGACAATGGCGTCTGTCGTGGAGACCTCGGCTCCGGCCTTGGCCGTTAGGTCGGTCACTCTCTTGCAGTACACGTCCACTACCACCTCTTCGTGGTTGTAGCCGTTTGGGTTCTTCTTCTCGATGTAGAGCTTGCCGTCGCGCACTTTCATCGAAGTACGCTTCAGCTCCCTGTCGTAGCCCCTCAGCTTCACGTACGACTTGCCGGCTCCCTGGTGGATAGTCACTTCCAGCTCCCCGGCGGCCTCCACCGCCGTGAATAGCTTCATCTGGACGGTCTCCGTCCTCTCCCCGCCTCTTGGGTCGTTGGAGGGTCCCGTGGTGTAGCACGATGAGAAGATTGCGGCCATGGCCAGCAGCATTAGCATAGATAAGACTTTCTTCATAAAATGATTCGTTTTTAGGGTTGAACGTTATGTTGGCAAATTTACGAAAAAAATCCGTGCAACGTTGTTGAAGTGTCGCGTTTTTTCTCCGTATCTGCAATATAGACGCATTCTGTTGCCAAAAGGTTGCATTCCCAAGCAAGATTTATAGGCTGCCCATGTTTCGTGGCGGCTGCCTCGATAGTTCGTGGCAATTGGCTCGAACTATCGAGGCGGTCGCCACGGACTATCGTGCCAACTGCCACAAATGCTGGGTAAGCGAAGCGGGCCTCATAGGGATGCGGCGAAACCGAGGCGAATCGCCATGGGGCGCAGACGTGGCTCCCAAGCCTCCGCCCGTCAGGCCCAACGCAGAAGGAGCGGTCTCCCTTGCAGGAAACCGCTCCCTCTCTATATGGGCCAGCCCCGACGCCGAGGCCGCCCTCTCAATTCATTACGCTCTCAAACGTTTAAGCCAACGTGTTGGCTCTTGACATGTTGTACACCGACATTACATTCACAAAGTAATGCACGAACGACTTCATGGCTTTCATTACTAATTCTTTCATAATCAATCCTTTCTTTTTTTTGTTGTTCGACATGCCTCCAACTCCTCGCCTTGGCTATGGACAAAGGGAGGATTGCTCCATTGTCCGTAGCTGTAGATTCGTCTTGGATGCCGTAGTTACATGTTATCCTTTCAACTGTTCTCTTTACCTATTATGTTTCCTGCCGGTGGGCCTGTCTTCTATGCATTCTCTGTCCCAACCGGGTATTGTTCTCTCAAACCTTTCTTTGTTCTTTCAACGCTGCAAAGGTAAGTGAAAACCTTGTTCCGAACCAACTTTTTCCTTTGAAATCTTGCCCAAATCGGGTGATTCTTTGATTTTGGTCAGTTGGATTGACTTGGGTCAAGCATCCTTGGCGGGCGGCCTGTCAATCTTGGCAGACGCGTTGGCAGTGGCATGGTGGTTTGGTATGGACTTTGCGGAAGAAAAATGACGGTTTGCATAGGATATGGATTATTTTTTGTACTTTTGCATTCCTAATTTCGAGATGGAGATGAGACGATTGATGATCTCCGGCATGTTGCTCATGGCGATGACTGTAAGTGCCGAACCTGAGAATGATACATTGCCTCTCTTTGAAGGTGAGGTAAGCACGGAGGTGAATTATGGCCTCCACAAACACATCCGACACCCCGTGATGTGGGATTTCCCCCACATTGTAGCCTCGGCCACCCTCAATTTGGGAAAGGGCTGGCGGGTGGAAGCCGAGATGGAATACGAGCGGTTCCACCAAAATGGCGTTTGGGGCAACAAGTTCAGGGGCGACTACGCCACCAACCACCTTGCGCTGACCAAGGAGATGCGCCTGGGTGGCGACCTCTCGCTGACGGTCAGTGCGGGCATCGTGCCCATACCCGTGGGCATCACCAACAGTGGAGGCCCGGCACTGACCATCTACGACCCAGCCAGCGAGGCGGCGGTCATGCCAATGACGTGGCATGACGGAGGATTGGTCGTAGGATTGAGGACGGGTCGCTGGCAATTGTTGGTGGGAACGTATGTCTACGGCAGGACCCCACTGCGCGAGAGCCGCATGGCCGGCGCCGCCGCGAGGGCCGACTGTCTGCTTCCCGTAGGACTCCGTTTGGGAGCCAGTTGCTTCTACGGCAACACCTACGCGGGAATGCTCTCGCTCCAGGACGACGCCGACGAGGGCAGGCGCCACGAGTTTTGTGTGGCCTTCGACGCCGACTTCGCCAAAGGAGGCTTCGTGGCCGACGGCTCCGTGGTCCACACCCGCGCCCACGGCAAAAGCGCCTACGGCGTGGAGGCGGGCTACAATGTGCTGCGGAGCGTCTGGCCGGCCGTGGGGCTGACTCCCTTCGTGCGCTACGATGGCGGCTTCGTTGGCTCGGGACCCGACTTCAACCGCCTCACCGTGGGGATGAACCTCGCTCCTTGGGGCGGGCTGATACTCAAGGTGGAATACGCTTGGCAGCACGACGATGGCAGTCGGGCGCAAGGCGCGTACAATCTCAGTGTTGGATATGGAATGAGGTTTTGATGCGGTCGCATCAAATCTTTTATGCTGTTTTATACTTATAATAAATATTTTGGGATATGGACAGGGACAAATCCATTTACAGAGTCACAATCTGGGGCAGCGTCATCAACTTGGGGCTGCTTGTCTTCAAGTTTGCCGCCGGCATCTTAGGCCATTCGGCCGCCATGATAGCCGACGCCGTGCATTCGTTGTCAGACTTCATCACCGATGCCGTGGTGATCATCTTCGTCAAGTTGAGCAACAAGCCCATCGATGAGGACCACGACTATGGCCATGGCAAGTATGAGACGCTGGCCTCGGTCATCATCAGCGTGGCCCTGCTTGGCGTGGGAGTGGGCATCTTCTACAATGGCATCGTGAAAATCTGGGAGACCATCAATGGCAACCCGCCGGCCCAGCCCGGATGGATAGCCCTTGTGGCTGCCCTGCTGAGCATCGTCATGAAGGAGTGGGCCTATAGGTTCACCATCAAGGTGGGGCGTGAGTTTGAGTCGTCGGCCGTCATCACCAACGCCTGGCACCACCGCAGCGACGCCCTCTCAAGCATCGGCACGGCTGTGGGCATCGGCGGCGCCATCCTGTTGGGACGTCAGTGGACCGTGCTCGACCCCATCGCCGCCCTCGTGGTGAGCGTGTTCATCCTCAAGGCTGCCTTGGGCATCATGCGGCAGTCGGTGGACGAGCTGATGGAGAAGAGCCTGCCCAGCGACTTGGAAGAGGAGATGAAGCGCATCGCGGAGAGCGAGCCTGAGGTGAGTGGGGTGCACAACCTGCGCACGCGCCGCATTGGCAACGTCATCGCCATAGAGATGCATGTCAGGATGCCCGGCGGGATGACGCTCCGGGAGTCGCACGACCATGCCACCAACATCGAGCGCGCGCTGAAGAAGCGTTTTGGCGACGAGACCCACGTGGCTTTGCACGTGGAGCCGGTCAAAGTGAACGGAAAATACGAGCAAGAGGAAAAATAATGCTACAAAAGCCGTCGCCCACGCGACTTTTTTTGTAACTTTGCACGTAGACCTACGATTTTTCAACTATCAACTTAAATGGAACAGATCAAGAACGACCAACTATGTGTGGAGATTTCTGCGCTCGGGGCTGAGATGCAGAGCATCAAGGACGCCAAGGGCGAGGAATATCTCTGGTATGGCGACGCCAAATACTGGACCGGCCGCTCGCCGGTGCTATTCCCCATCGTGGGGCGACTGTTTGGCGACCACTATCGTTTGCACGGACAGACCTTTGAGATGGGGCAGCACGGATTCGCCCGCCATCAGGAGTTCACCCTCGTGGCTCAGGGGCCGCAGCAGGTGACCTACGCCCTCCACGAGAACGAGGACACCCTGCGGCAGTATCCCTACAGCTTCAACTTGGGGGTGACCTACAAGCTTGAGGCCAACAAGATACACGTCATTTGGCATGTGGAGAACACCGACACCAAGGAGATGTTCTTCCAGATTGGCGGCCATCCGGCCTTCCTCGTGCCGGGATGGAAGGAGGGCAAACCGCTCAAGGCCCGCCTGCGCGTGGACAACGGCAGGCCGCAGACGCTCCACCTGGGGCCGCAAAACTTCCTCACGCCGGGCCATTACGATGTGGAGCACGAGGGCAACGTGATCAACATCGATGAGCACACGTTCGACATCGACACGCTCATCTTCGACCGCAGCCAGCTCCAGCGCATAGAACTGCTCGAACTCACGGGACAGCCTCGCGTCAGCGTGGAGACCAAGGCCCCACTGACGGCCATCTGGAGCCCACCCGGACAGAACGCCCCCTTCATCTGCATCGAGCCATGGTACGGAGTGGCCGACTGGGAGGAGAACGACATGCCCTTCGAGGAAAAGTACCAGTCGAACAGACTACTGCCCGGAGCCAGCTTCATGAGCCGCTACACCATAAAAATCGGCTGACATCGGCTGCCATTTGGATTTTTAAGCTTATATTTGCACATAGAATTTATTTCTTATACAATTATGATAGACGTAAAGCAAACTTTGAAAGCCGCTGAGGACAGAATGAACTCCGCTGCTAAATATTTGAGTGAAGAACTGGCACGCATCCGCGCCGGACGTGCCAATGTGGCCATTCTCGACGGTGTGAGGGTGATGTCGTATGGCAGCATGGTTCCTCTGAACCAGGTGGCCAACATCACGTGCCCCGATGCGCGCACCATCGCCATCCGCCCCTGGGACCGCAAGCAGATCAAGGACATAGAGAAGGGCATCATGGACAGCGATGTGGGCATCACGCCTGAGAACAACGGCGAGGTCGTGCGCCTCAACCTGCCGCAGCCCACTGAGGAGCGCCGCCGCGAGCTGGTGAAGCAGTGCAACAAGATTGGTGAGCGGACCAAGGTGGAGGTGCGCAATGTCAGAGGCGAGGTGAAGGACAAGCTGAAGAAGGCCATCAAGGACGGACTCTCGGAGGACAACGAGAAGGACGCCGAGGACCAGCTCCAGAAGATTCACGACAAAATCATCAAGCAGATTGACGCTATCCTCAGCGAGAAGCAGAAAGAAATCATGACGGTCTAAATGAAGGGACTCGTCATTAGGAATACGGGCAGTTGGTATGGCGTGAGGACCGACGAGGGGCAAGTGGTGGAATGCAAGGTCAAAGGCAACTTCCGCCTCAGGGGCATCCGCTCCACCAACCCCGTGGCCGTGGGCGACCGCGTGGAGATTGTCACCAACCGGGAGGGAACAGCCTTCATCACAGCCATTGAGGACCGCCGCAACTACATCATCCGCCGGTCGCAGAACCTCTCAAAGCAGTGCCACATCATAGCGGCCAACGTAGACTTGGCTTTTCTCGTGGTGACGCTTGCCCATCCGCAGACTTCCACCACATTTGTCGACCGCTTCCTTGCCTCGGCCGAGGCCTATGGCGTGCCAGTGGTGTTGGTGTTCAACAAAATAGACCTGCTTGTGGGCGACGCGGATGCCGTGCGCTGCCTCGACATGATGGTCAACCTCTATGAGACGGTGGGCTACCAGTGTGTCAAAGTCTCGGCGGCCACCGGTGAGGGCATCGACCTGCTGCGCCCGATGGCGGCCGGCAAGGTGGCGCTGCTCAGCGGCAACAGCGGTGTGGGCAAGTCGACCATCATCAACTGCCTGCTGCCGGGGGCTGGGCTGCGCACGGCCGAAATCAGCGAGGCCCACGACACGGGCATGCACACCACCACTTTCAGCGAGATGCTGCAGTTGCCGGGCGGAGGCTGGCTTGTCGACACGCCGGGCGTGAAGGGCTTTGGCTCCTTCGATATGGAGCCGGAGGAGATAGGAAGCTATTTCAAGGAGATATTCCGTTTCTCCAAGGATTGCCGCTTCTCCAATTGCACCCATACCCATGAGCCTGGGTGTGCCGTCATCAAGGCTGTGGAGGACCACTACATCGCCCTCAGCCGCTATCAGAGCTATTTGGGCATGCTCAACGATAAGGATGAGGGCAAATACCGCGAGGCCTACTGACCCCTCAGCTTGGCCTATCGGCTGAAGGCTGCCAGGCATCGCCGTGCTTTGAAAGGCAAGGCTTGGCAGCGGGCAGACCCACCCAAAAAGGCGATTTCCACGCGTGGAAATCGCCTTTTGTTATCTATTGTGGCCATGGTTGTGATCCTTGGCCGATGGCTTCCAATCAGTCGATGAGCTCGTCGGCCTCATAGCCGCCCATCTCGCGGATGGCGTTCTTCAGCATCACATACTGGTCGAAGAGGTTGTTCACGGCTTCCTCGCCCTTTGTGTAGTCGTGCATGGGGCTCTTGAGGAAGAAGCTCAGGAAGCGCTGTATGCCGTAGCGGCCGGCGCGTGCGGCGAGGTCGCTCAGCAGGGAGAGGTCGAGCAGCAGCGGAGCGGCGAGGATGGAGTCGCGGCAGAGGAAGTTGATCTTGATCTGCATGGGGTAGCCCATCCATCCGAAGATGTCGAGGTTGTCCCATCCCTCCTTGTTGTCGTTGCGGGGCGGATAGTAGTTGATGCGCACCTTGTGGAAGATGTCGCCGTAGAGGTCGGGCTGGTCCTCTTTGCGCAGGATGGTCTCAAGCGTTGAGAGCTTCGACACCTCCTTGGTGTGGAAGTTGGCGGGCTCGTCGAGCACCAGTCCGTCGCGGTTGCCCAAGATGTTGGTTGAGAACCATCCGCTTAGTCCCAGGTTGCGCACCTTCAGGATGGGGGCGAATCCCGACTTGACGAGCGTCTGTCCGGTCTTGAAGTCCTTGCCTGCGATGGGCATCTTGGTCTTCTCTGCCAGTTCCCACATGGCGGGAATGTCGACAGTGGTGTTGGGCGCGCCCATGATGAACGGGCAGCCCTCGGTCAGTGCGGCGTAGGCGTAGCACATGGAGGGGGCCACATGCTCGCGGTCGTTGGCTTTCATGGCGTTCTCAAGGGCGTCGAGCGTGCCGTGGAACTTCTCGTCGTAGGGCACGTAGATTTCCGTGGAGGCGGCCCAGATGACCACCACACGGCTCAGGCCGTTCTCCTTCTTGAAGTTTCGTATGTCCTCCTTCAACTCTTGGGCCATGTCCCAGCGGGTGGCGCACTGCTTCACGTTGTCGCCATCGATGCGCTTGGCGTAGTTCTTGTCGAAGGCGGCCTTTAGCGGCTTGATTCTCTCCAGCTCGTCGCGCACGGGCTCAATGTCCTTAGCCTTGAGCACCTCGGCGTAGACGGCAGCCTGATAGGCGTTTTGGGGATAGCAGTCCCACGTGCCGAAGACAATGTCGTCGAGTTTGGCCAGTGGAACGATGTCTCCATAGTGTAGATACTTCTTGTCTTTGCCTTGGCCCACTCGGATCTTGTCGTATTGTGTCATTGAGCCTATAGGTTTGGCCAAGCCTTTGCGCACCATCAGCACGCCGGTCATAAAGGTAGTGGCAACGGCGCCGCATCCGACAACCATAATGCCAAGTTTCCCATTTGCAGGAGCAACTGTTGTTTCTTTCATCACTGATTTAAAGTATAAGTTAGTTTCCTGCAAATGTAAGAAATAATATTCAATCCAATAACATTCAATGGCTTTAATTAACAATAATTACGTGAAATGCCAACAAATTGAATATTAAATAAGAGTTATCGAATGTTCTTGGCAGCCAATGGAGGGACTTTATCGGTTCAATGGATATTTTCCGTGGATTGGATATGTTGTTTCATTTCGTATACTCTTGACTTCGCCAATGAGTACATGGTAATAGAAAATCATGGACAGGCTTACGCTCCATAGTAGCTCTGAGGCTCAACTTAGAGTGGGATAGCCTTACGAGCAAGCTCGACGGCTATCCCATAGGTTGAGCCTCATTCCCTAAAGCCTGTCCATACGAAAATTGCCTGGGCATAAAATTGCGCCAAAGGCGCATAAAATCAGCGCATCCTTGCATCTGCCCAAAAGCGGTTTGGAAAGCCTTGACTTGAAGCTTTCTGCCGTAGAATTTT